>CAKUCJ010000278.1 GCA_934643435.1 uncultured Collinsella sp. | reverse complement strand
AGGTCAAGATCGTGCAGGTAATCCTCGCAGGCGCGAATCAAGTCGACCTTTTCGCGCGTAAGCTCCTCGCCCGTGGGAATGCGCGTGGCAAGGCAGGCGCCGGCGGGCAGATTCCAAACGGGGTAGCCCCATGCGCGCAGCAGCTCGCGCTCCTCGTCCTTGGTAAAGCCGACCTCCATAAGAGGCGAGCGTACGCCGAGTTCCTCAGCAGCGCGCATGCCGGGGCGGTAATCGCCACGGTCGCTTGCGTTGCTGCCGTCGATGACAGTGGGGAAGCCTAGCGATTTGGCGTGGTTGACGATGGCGGTGAAGCCGGCGCGCTTGCAGTGATAGCAGCGGTCGGCGTCATTGCAGGCAACCTGGGGAAGCTGGAGCTGGTCAACCGAAAGGTTGAGCACCGGAAGTTTAAAATGCGGGCCCTCATCGGCTTGCCCGTCAACGGATCGCTCAAACGAAGCCTGCTCGGGCGTGCCGATGAGCGGCGTGGTGAGATGGACGAGAAGGGTGTTAGCGGGCATGATGCGGGAGCAAACGGCGGCCAAAAAGCTGCTGTCGACGCCGCCGGAAAAGCCGATGGCGACGCGCCCATATGCCAAAAGCAGCTGCTCGAGCGCTGCGAGTTTGTTCTGAAGCTCCTCTGCGGGTGCGGTGGTGTCTGAAAGCATGAAACGTTCCTTACAGTTAAAAGCTCGGACGAAACTATAATCCTACCGAGCCGCTCGCCATAAGACATCTATCTATGTAACGAAAGTGCAATATGTATATACGTTATATACAAGTTTGTAAAGTGCGGTAGAGTAGCGGCAATGCAAGCCGATGAGGGGGAACGAAATGATCAAGGCTGTCATTTTTGATATGGACGGAACGCTCGTGGACACCGAGCGCTTGGGTATTAAGGCATGGAAAGCGGGTGCCGTTGAGCTGGGACTCTCGATCGATGAGGCGCTGATTCATCAGTTCATCGGTCGCACGCTGCCCGATGTTATGGGCATTCTCGAGAAACATTACGGCAGCCACGAAACTGCCGATGCCCTCTATGTTCGTCACAAAGTAATTCGCGACGAGATGGTCAAGACCGAGCTGGAGCTTAAGGCCGGCGCTGCCGAGTGCCTGGACGAGCTTTTGGCTGCGGGCTATCACGTGGGCCTCGCGACGTCGTCGCGCCACGTTACGGCCGAGCGTAACCTTAAGATGGTCGGCCTCTTTGACAAGTTTGAGACCGTGACCTGCGGTGAGGATGTTGTGCACGGCAAGCCCGATCCCGAGATGTATCTGCTCGCCTGCAAGCGCGCGGGTTTTGTTCCCGAGGAGTGCGCCGTGGTCGAGGACTCGCGCAACGGTTGTGTCTCGGGCATTACTGCCGGCTGCCATGTCTTTGCCGTGCCCGACATTGTGCCGCTTCCGCAGGATGTGGTGGATGGTTGCGACGCGGTGCTCGATACGCTTTTTGAGCTGACGGCGGCGGTCAAGGCCGTGCGCTAGCGCCCCGTGCGCAACCTTTCTCCGTTCTAACGAACGTTGCGAATGCAAAAGAGTAAAGGGCCCGACAAGTACCTGCTTGTCGGGCCCTTTTTGTTTGGTCGAAGGCTTGATAACGTCGCTTTGCACGAAATGGGAAGTTAAATACAGGCTGATTTACACGAAATGGGAAGTTAAATACGCGCTAGTTTACACGAAATGGGAAGTTACGCTCGCATGGGCATAGCTGAAACACCCCGCCGTACCTAAAGATACGGCGGGGTGTTCGCTTACAAATACGCGCCGAGGTTGATGGCGGTGGCGTCGGTTTGGATGCTTGCCTGGGTGCTCGCACGTTCCAGTAGGAACGGGCGCACGATTTCCTGGCGGTTGATGTCCTCGGGAGTGGCGACCGTTGTGATGGGGCGAGCGGCGGATCCGATGCGGATGTGCTTGGTTTTTGCCGGAGCCTTGTTTTCGATCTGTTCCATCAACAGCTGGACGCCCTTGCGGCCAATCTCGTAGCCCGGGGGAGCAACCGTGGTGAGCGAGACGGATCCGCTCCAGGCAAGCGGGTTACCGTCGCATCCGGCGACAAGAATCTGGCCGGGGACACAGATGCCCTTGTCGACCAGCGCCGAGATGACGCCCGAGGCCAGCACGTCGGTCAGGCCGACGACAAAATCGGGGCGCTCGTCGGCAGGACGCTCGGCAATCTGTGCGCCGATGCCGTAACCGTCGGCTGCAGTGTTCCATTCACCGGCGTCGATGACTTCGATTTTGATATCGGGACGCATCGCTAGCGCCTTGTGAATGCCAAGAACGCGCAGGGTGAGCTGCATAAATGCCGCTCGACCCACAACGACGATATGGTGTGCGCCGCGGGCGATGGCGAGCTCGGCGATAATGCGCCCCTGGGCCTCGTTGTCGGCAGCCACATAGTAGCCAGGCTCGGAGCAATGGATGTCCAGGTAGACGATGGGCACGGGCATCTTGGCCATGGCCGGGTGCCAGTCAGGGGATGCCATGGGCTGAACCATGACGCCGGACATCTGCGTGCCCATAAAGTAGCGCAGGTAATGATCCTCGAGAATATCGTCGTTGTCGGCATTGGCGATGAGCAGATCATAGCCGTGCTTGCGGGCCTCGTTG
>CAKUCJ010000277.1 GCA_934643435.1 uncultured Collinsella sp. | reverse complement strand
ACCCACTCATTGGGGACAGACTTAAATGAGTGCCCGCTCATTGGGTACTCATTTAAGTCTGTCCCCAATGAGCGCCCGTCCTGTGCAAGCACCAAAAAAGGGCGCGACCGCAATGGTCACGCCCCCTCAACATCAACTATATGCCGCTCGGTCCCTACGCGAGTTTGGCGCCGACGATCTTGGCTGCGGCAGGCTTGTCGAAGTTGCCGCCGGTGGCCTTGCCGAGTGCCCCCATGACCTGGCCCATCTGCTTTTTGGACGTGGCGCCCAGCTCGGCGATAACCTGCTCGATCAGGGCCTCGAGCTCCTCGCCCGAAACCTGCGCGGGCAGCAGGCTCTCCAGAATCTTGACCTGCTCGGTCAGGTTGTCGGTACGCTCCTGGTCGGTACCGGCCTTAATGGACATCTCCAGCGTCTCGCTCGTCTGCTTAATCAGGCGCTTGATCATGCTGTTGACATCTTCCTCGGTCACATCGCGGCGCTCGTTGACCTCGATGTTCTTCACCTCGGCCTTGACCTGGCGAATGATGGACAGGCGAACCTTGTCCTTAGCCTTCATGGCCGCGATCATTTCCTTTTGCAGCTCTTCGTTGGTCATCTGCAAATCCTCCTCAATAGCGTGGGCAGCACTCATGCGAGCACCGCCCCATGATTTTACTCAGTCGTCGACGAATTGTCGGTCGAACTCTTGGTGACGCCCTTCAGGCTTACGTTATAGGGTACGTCCTTGGGCATGGGGTTGACGGTGATGTCGGCGTCCTTCTTGTACTGCTCCAGCCACTCGCTGTACGCGGTGCTGGCCGCCTGCGTCTTCACCACGTTGGAAACATACTTCTTGATGGCCTTGGGCACCTGCTTGATGTCATCAACCTGGTCATCAACATGGAAGTAGTCGGTGCACTTGATGATGTGGTAGCCATAGGTCGACTCGACGACGTCGCTCACATCGCCCTTGTTAAGACCCTCGAGCGCCGTCTGGTAGCTGTCGACAAAGGTGGTGAGCTTGTCCCAGCCCACGTCACCCTTCTTCTCCTTGGAGCCGGTGTCCTCGGAGTACTGCTCCACGGCGTCCTCAAAGCTCAGCTCGCCGGAGTTGATCTTGTCCAAGCACTCCTGCGCCTTGGCCTTGGCGGCAGCCTTGTCCTCGTCGGATGCATCGGAATCAACCTTGATCAGAATGTTCGACGAGCGGCGGGCATCGTTGTAGTTGGACAGGTTCTCGTTGATGTAATCGACAATCTCGCTGTCCTTGGGCTCGCTCGTGGGCGCCACGGCATCCTTGAGCTTCTGCTGCGCCAGGCTCTCCTTGAGCGAATCCTTGTAGGTGTCCTCGGTATAGCCGTAGGTCTTGAGGGTCTCCTTAAAGGTCTTGGCACCGCCCGCGCTCTTGCACGCGTCCTTCCAAGCCTTCTCGACTTCCTCGTCCGAGACGGTCACGCCGTTCTCCTTCTGCGCCTGCTGAAGCAGAATCTGCTGCGTGTAGGAATCGATGAGCTGCTTACGGTACTTCTTGGGCGTGAGGTCGTTGTTGACCAGGTACTGTGCCCAGTCCTCGTCCTTGGTGTAGCCGTAGGACGTGCGCATGCTCATGATCTGCTTGGTCACGGTGTCCTCGGTGAGGTTGGTGCCGTTGATGGTGGCGGCCACACCGCCGGTGAGCTTGTAGCCCGAGGTATCCTCGGCCTGCGACATAAGACCGGAGCACGCCATCGCCGAGACGGAAAGCAGCATTGCCAGCACGCCGATGACCACCAGGACAATCTTGACGGTCTTGGACACGTAGGTCTTACGCTGCTTCTTGCGAGAGCTGGATGCGGCGCGAGCCTGCTGCTCGGGCGTCGACGCGGCCTCGGGGTTCTTTTTCTTATTTGCCATGTTTGGCCTTTCGCAAAACGAATCGAACAAACGCCATTGTGTCACAACGCAGCCCCCGCGGCACACCTGGCGCAGAGGGGACAGGTCAATCTGCACCATTTTGGTGCAAAGGGGACAGGCCTAACTGCCACCTTAGAAGTGGCGGCGGATGGCGTCGACCATGCCCTGGGGCGTGGTCTGGCCGAGCACATCGGCTGCGGCGTCGGCGTCCATAAAGATATTCATGAGCGCCTGCAGGGCCTCGACCTGACCACCCGGCTCGGAAATACCCAGGTTGACGATGATCTGCGCCGGCACCGGAGCGCCCATGCCCGCCATCGCGTTAAACGTCACGGGCGCGGCGGGCTTTACCACCGCGATATAGGGCTTAGCCACAAACCCCGGATCGGTATGCGGGATGGCGATGTTAGCCGCCGGCATGGCAAGCCCCGTAGGATAGGCGTCCTCGCGTGTGCGGACGGCGTCAAGCCAGCCCTCGGCAATGTAGCCGCGCGGGGCAAGCTCGTCCTCGAGCAGCGCAAACACCTCATCCGGCGACGCACACTCCCAATCAAAAAACACCAGCTCAGGCGTAAAAAGCGCTTCGTTATCCGCCATGCGCTTACCTCTCTCACCTAGTCATCGGGGACGTTCTTAAACGACAAGTCATTCAAGAACGTCGCAGGTGACTACTAAAACAAAGGGTGGCCACTTGCGCCTTGGCGCCAATGACCACCCTGACTACTCGGCTAAATTGTACTGTGCGACG
>CAKUCJ010000276.1 GCA_934643435.1 uncultured Collinsella sp. | reverse complement strand
CCATGTGGCCGGGACCCTCGACCATGACCTGGACGCCCGCGGCCCATGCGCGCTTGCACAGCTTGCCCAGCTCGATCATCTCGGCGGTCTCGGTGGCATCGTTGGAGTCGTAGAGGCAGCCCGGGCGGCAGGAGTCGCCGAGCGAAATCGTCACGTCGTACTCGTGGCAGATCTCGAGCACCTCGTCGTAGAACTCGTAGAAGGGGTTCTCGTTACCGGTGACTTCCATCCAGCCAAACAGCAGCGAGCCGCCGCGGCTGACGATGTTCATCAGGCGGCCGGTCTCCTTAAAGGTCTTGATGACCGACTTGTTGATGCCGCAGTGGATGGTCATAAAGTCCACGCCATCCTCGGCATGCGCGCGCACGACCTCGAGCAGGTCGTCCTTGGTCAGCTTGACCAGCGGCTTTTCCATGTAGCCGATGGCGTCGTACATGGGGACGGTGCCCACCATGAGCGGCGTCTCGTCGATGAGCTGCTGGCGGAACTGGCGCGTCTTGCCCGAGTTGGAGAGGTCCATGATGGCGTCGGCGCCAAAGTCCTCGGCGATCTTGACCTTCTTCCACTCCTCGGCAGCATCGGCCTTGTCGCCCGAGATACCCAGGTTCACATTGACCTTGGTGGACAGACCCTCACCGACGCCAAAGGCGCGCATGCCCTTTTTGATATGCACGATATTGGCGGGAATGGCGATGCGGCCGTCGGCCACGCGCTCGCGGATGTACTCGGGGTCGCGATGCTCGCGCTCGGCGACCTCTTTCATCTGCGGTGTGATTTGCCCGGCGCGGGCGAAGTCGATTTGCGTGACGAGCTTGGACTCGGTCTGTGTGCTCATTGGCACGGCTCCCTTCGTTGGCATTACCCATATCAGGTTTGCGGGTCAGGGCGGGCGCGCCCAATCTCAGCCTGCCGTCTTGTCCTGCAAGCTCCCCGTTATGTCACGGGCTCAAGTATAGCCTGAATGGGTACGATTGGGCCAACGAGCGTGCCTGTGGGGAGGCGAACATGGAAGACAAGCATCTATATCGAGAGACGCAATGGGATGTATCGGCCGAGGAAAGCCGTGCGCACCATGGCCTTGTCGCGATTGGCTTTGCGGTGCTTGCCGTGCTGGTGATTGCCTTTAGCATTTGGACGTTTGGTGGTCGCGGAGGCGCTGCCTGGGAGTTTGAGGCTGACGATAGCCTGCCGATTATGACGGTGAACGTCGAGGGAGGTAACACGGTAGCTGCTCCGGGCGACTATTGGTACCCGTGCGATGAGTTTGTGCAGCTGCAGCTAAGCGGTGGGTCCATTCCGGGTGAGGAGATCGAGCGTGTGACGTTTGACGCCGCCCTCAAGACGCTGACAGTCGAGCTCAAGGATCAAGGGGATGTGCCTACGACGATGGATATCGCGCTGACGGAATGGCGCCTGGAGCCCCCGTCGGGCGTCAAGGTGTCCGAGGTGGAGCATGTTAAGATTACCTATCAGGACGGCTTGACAAACGAAGTTGCCAAAGCCGACGGCTTGGCGGAATAGACGCCGTGCCTAGGCAGCATCTTCAAAAGTAGCGGTGGGCCTACAAGGTCTGTTCGTTCAGGAAGACCAAGGTGTTTTTGTTTGAAAACTCGGGAACGTGACGGTAACCGACGTCGAACGCGGTGAGTCCGCTTGCATCCTCGATCCTGTTTTCTGCCATCCAGCGGACCATGGAGCCGCGCGCCTTTTTGCTGGCGGTCGAGCGTTGGATGGGCTTGCCGTTGCGGACGCCTTCGCCAAAGAGACACGTGACGACCGTGGCATCGGCGTCGAGGTGGGGCAGAACGGCTTTGGCGTATTCCACGCTGGCGAGGTTGACGATCGTGGTGTTTGAGCCTGCTGGAGCGATAGTCCGTGCGAGTTTATCGCCCCAAAACGCATAGAGGTCGCAGGCATCGTCGACGGCGAGCTTCGCGCCCATCTCCAGCCGATACGGTTCGACGGCATGAAAGGGGCGTACACATCCGTAAAGGCCCGAGAGGATCCACAGGTGGCTTTGCAGCCATACGAGCTGCGCGGAATCCATCACATCGGGTGCCATGCTCTGGTACTGAATGCCATGATAGGACATGACGGCGGGGGAGGTATTGCGGGCGATATCGGGATTGTCGAGGCCGTCGTTTTTCAGGATGGGCTCGAACTCATGCAGAGTGTCGAGGCAAGACCCCAGCAGTTTGTCGCTTACATTCCATAGCTCCTGTAGGCCGCCGCTGCCTTCATTTCGATCGATATCTAGCAGTGCGCGGTGGAGGCGAGCCGTCTCGCGCGCAAAGGGTGGAATGCCCAGGGCTTCAAAAGCATCTTGGGCCGCGCGCATCTGCTTGGCGGGCGAAATGATGACCTGCAGCATGGACTCTCCTCTGCCAAATAAAGAAGTTGCGGTGGAATAGTTCCTGTTTTGCCTGTTTAAAGGGCTATTTAGGAACTATTTCACCGCAAGTTATGAAGGGCTGGCTGGGCTCGCTTTACGAGGGCTGGTTACGCGCGCTCGATGAAGGCCTTGTAGCCGCGATAGGCCTCGTAGATATCAGCCTTGTTGGCGACCTCCCACAGGGCGTGCATGGACAGGACGGCAACGCCGGAGTCGATGACGTTCATGCCGTACTC
>CAKUCJ010000275.1 GCA_934643435.1 uncultured Collinsella sp. | reverse complement strand
GGCGACACCGGGCACCGACAGGGCCTCGTCGTCACCCCACGGGCTCGCGTTAACGTCGGCACGACGGCGCTCGGCAAAATCGGCCGCCCGGTCGCGGGCAGAGCGCAAAACGCCGCCCACCGAAAAACCGATAATGACAAAGCCCACGATGGTCAGACCCAACAGGAACACCATCGCGATGGGCTTACCCAGGGCGTTCTGCAGTGCACTCGCAATAAAAGCACCGATGTATCCGCCCGAGGCGGAAAGGTTCTGCGGCGTGAACATAAGGTCACACGAGTCACTCGTGCCCGGCACCATCAACGACAGGATGGAGACGACGGAGACAAACACCACGGCGCCGCCCGCAACAGAGCGAATGTTGAGCGGCGAGTCCTCGCCCAAAAAGAGCGTGGCCGCAAACAACAAAATAACGATCGGCAGCACGTAGGCGCCCAAGCCAAAGCCCAGGTGGTAGAAACCGGCAACCGCAGCCGTAACAGGTGCGGTCGCCGGCGAAATCACGGCAATGAAGGACGCGATCGCCAACACGGCGATGACCACACCGGCGATATCGCGATTGGCTGAAGGCTCGACCATAGGCTCAAAATCGTCGAACTCAGCCTCGTGGCCCTTATTGGCACGAAGATGGAAACCGGCACCCTTAGCAGATGCCGGTTGGTTGTTGGCTTTATTGCCTTTGGCGTTTTGTGCAGATCCGCGCGCCAAACTAAACCTCCATGACGACCGGGATGATCATCGGACGGGTGCGCGTGCGACTCCAGATAAAGTTGGAGAGCGAGTCGCGCACGGCCTTGCGAATGGCATCGGAGCCGCTGCTCGTAAAGCTAAACTTGCCCTTCTCGATCGTCTTCATGATGGACGCGGAAGCATCCTCGGAGAACTGATCGTCGATGGCAAACGAAACGCCGCGGCCCGAGAACTCAATGGCCTCGATCTTCTTGTGCTTAAGCGAAACGATAGCGACGGCCGTGACCATGCCGTCGTTGGCGAGCTTTTGGCGATCGCGCAGGACGATGGGGTCGGTGTCGCCGATACGCAAACCGTCGACATAGACGACGCCGGACTCGACGGGCGTACCGCGCTTGACGATACCGCCGCGCATCTCGAGCGTGTCACCGTTATCGAGGATAAAGATATGGTCATCCTTGAGGCCCATCTTGCGAGCAAGCTGGGCGTGAGCACGTAGATGCACGGCCTCGCCGTGAACCGGCATAAAGTACGTGGGTTTGGCCATGGCCATCAGGAGCTTGAGCTCCTCCTGGCTGCCGTGACCCGAGACATGCACCAGGGCACGGTTCTTATCCCACACGTCGCAGCCAAGCTTGGCCAGGCTGTTGACGACCTGCTGGACGGCCTTCTCGTTGCCAGGAACCGGCGTAGCCGAAAGGATGACGGTATCGCCCTCGTGGATGGAGAGCGTCTTGTGCTCGCCGTTGGCCATGCGCGACAGCGCCGACAGCGGCTCGCCCTGAGAGCCGGTGCACATGACGACGATCTTGTCGTCGGGCAGGTTATCGATATCAAAAGCATCGATGATATCGGCATCATCGATGTTGAGGTAACCGAGTTCGCGTGCCACGCGGGTGTTGGTGAGCATGGAGCGACCGGTCACGACGACCTTACGGCCGCACTTGCGGGCGGCATCGCAGATCTGCTGCAAGCGATGGATGTGGCTCGAGAACGACGCAACGAACACGCGGCCCGGAGCATTCTTGATGGCATGCAGCAGGTTGGGACCGACCTCGGCCTCGGACTTGGTAAAACCGGGGACCGTGGCGTTGGTGGAGTCGGACAGCAGCAAATCGATGCCCTGCTTGGCAAAGCGGCTGATGGCGGCATAGTCGGGCGTGACGCCATCGATGGGCGTCTGATCGAGCTTAAAGTCGCCCGTGTGCATGACGGTACCCTGGTTGGTGCGGATGAACACGCCCAGAGCGCCCGGGATGGAGTGCGTCATCGAGAAGAAGTCGAGCGAAATGCCGCCAAGATTGACGTGGCTGCCGCCCTTGACCTCGCGGAACTTAGGCGCGCGGATGCGGAACTCGGAGAGCTTGCCCTCGATAAAGCCGAGCGTCAGCTTGCTCGAGAAGATGGGCACCTTGTTGTTGAGGTCCTGCAGCAGGTACGGAAGCGAACCGGTGTGGTCCTCGTGGCCATGGGTAACGATGATGCCGCGGAGCTTCTCCTCGTTCTCCAAAACGTAGGTGTAGTCGGGCAGCACCAGGTCGATACCGGGCTGGGAGTCGTCGGGGAACATGAGGCCAGCGTCGACGAGCACCATGTCGTCGCCGCACTCGAAGACCGTCATGTTCTTGCCGATACCATCAAGGCCGCCGAGCGGGATGATCTTCAAGGGAGATGTTTTTTTAGCTGCCATAGGTTAGTGTGGTTTCCTTTCTCGAAACGGGTCTGGAACAACCGACGGGGCGCTTCTGGCAAACCGACCGCCGGGAACGTACAAACATGCATCATGGAATCGACGCATTAACCACAGTATGATACCCATTTGAACGAGCACAGACCACCCATGCATTAAAGCCCCATCTGAACCGGTCTATCCCGCCGGTTCCCCGCGAGGGCGGGCACGGATGAAGTTTCCTGCTCTACAGTCCTGCTCACGACGGAGG
>CAKUCJ010000274.1 GCA_934643435.1 uncultured Collinsella sp. | reverse complement strand
TCGTTGTAGACATGTATATCTTCTACGATGGTGATGAGGCTGAGGCGATTAAGACCAACAACCTTTCCGAACTCAAGCAGGCAGCTAAGGCCATTACGGTTAACTTCACCGCGACTTCTGAGGCGAAGGACTCCAAGTAATGAGCAGTTCGTCGAGCGGGGGAGAAATCCCCCGCTTTTTCTATATCGAGAGGGGATGACCGGTGAATATCAATCAGATGAAGCGTCAGTTGGCCATCGCCAGTCTCTCGGTCGTGATGGCGGGCATCGCACTTGCGTCTGCAACTTATGCTTGGTTTGTTAGCAACACCAGAGTTGACGCTGTCTCTAGCTCCATAAGTGCGCAGGCAAACGGAATGGTCCTCCAGATAGTTAAGGCTGGGGACCCCATTCATGACGGCGGCGATCACCGTACTTCTGCGACGGTGTCTGGTCATGAAATTAGCCCTTCTTCCACTAACGATGCTGCGAGCTGGTATGTCCCTGCTTCTTGGGATGGAACGGATGTAAGCGGATACCAGAAGGTTTCGATCAAAGATGTTGCCCAGGGCAATTATTCACTTACGGGTAGCGCTGATGAATTCTATGCCTATACGCTTGCGGACTATACTCTCTATACCATTACCCAAACGGGTGAGGCTGATGTATACCTTGATGGAGCCGAAGGTGAGGGTGCGGTTATCATCACTCCCTCCGAAGGCGCTTCGGATGATTGGTTTAATAAGATCAAGGGCAGTTTGCGCATCGGCATCCTTATTGATAACAAGCTTAAACTTGTTTATGCGCCCATTAAGCCAAATGGCCATGGCAACGATTCCAACCCGACCATTGGCTGGAGTTGCGTCAACCCGTTTGACGCTTCTCTCTCGCAAACCATGACGCCGAAGTATGCGTATGTCTCGGGAAGTGATTTTGTGGATGAGGATGGCAATAATTGGGCTGCCACGAGGTCTGGCGACGCATATGTTGCGCCATCGGTGAACGCCGCTAAATTGGCGCGTGTTGGTTACGACGGGACGAATCTAAAGGTTGTCATGTGGATGGAAGGCACAACAGAGGCTTGCCAAAACATGTCAGGCTTGGATACGGGAGTCGATGCACCGACGTTCAACGTCACACTTAACCTGGTCGGCGTTGTTCCCGATTCCAACTAGGGCCGATTGTATTTCTGTGTTCCGGTAAAGGGGCTCGCTTCCATTAAGGATGCGAGCCCCTTTTCTTTGGTCCGTTATCCGTTCGTTAGTTCACTTTAGTGACTTAGGACGTTAGCTTTACAGCCCGTACACCTCAACCATGGCCTCACCAATGCGATGCGGCACGCCAGTGACCAGGGCGTTACCCATGCAGAAGGCTCGATGGCCGTCGGTCATGCCGGTATCCGTCCAGCCCTTCGGGAAACCCTGGAGTTGATCGAGCTCGTCGGGAACGAGACGGCGGAAACGACCACCCGGGCACTCGATGACGTGTTTAAAACGGCTGGCGCCCGTGCCGCCTTCGCCCGTGAGGATGGTGCGGCTTGGTTTGTCGGTAGCATCTGGGAAGCTCATGGCTCCCTCGGAATACGTGTACGTAAAGCCCGTCTTTTTGTTGGTGCGCTCCTCGCGCTTGCTGCCCTTGAGGTAGCGCCAGTCGGGAAGCTTTTCGTCGGAGATATAGAACTGCTCCGGAACAGTCGCTTCATCGACAAGCACATCGCCAAGTACGCGACGCTCGCCGTGATAATCCTCGGCAAAGTCACAGGTCAAAACGTGACAGCCCTGCATGACGCCGGCATTCTTGAACTGAGAGGTCTTTTGGCCAACGCCAAAACGAGTCGAGTTCTCGTAAGGATCGGGTAGGACATCGAGCTCGGCCATCTCGTCAGGATAGATGGCAGGGAAGGCCTTCGCCATGACACCGTTGTGCATGCGGTCAACAAGATCGACCTTGCCGGCGTTCTTCTCGCAGAAGATATAAACGCGCTTGCGACGCTGGGGGAAACCGTATTCCGCTGAGTTGACCACGCGCCATTCGACCGTGTAATCAAGGTCGGCAAGACAGCTCAGAATGATAGCGAAGTCGCGACCGCGCTGGGATGCGGGCGACTTGAGCAGACGGTCAACGTTCTCAAACAGACCGAAGCGCGGCTTCTTCATCTCGAGGAAATGATAGATGTCCCACCAAAGGACGCCCTTCTTGCCTTCAATGCCATGTGCCTGATTGAGTGGGCGAGCGACGGAGTAATCCTGGCAAGGAAAGCCGCCGACGACCATCTGCACGTCAGGGATTTCAATCTCGCCGGCTTCAGCCTGCTCAAGGACCTTATTAATGTCCTCGTTGACAACGGAATCCTCGCCAAAGCGATCCATATAGCAACGTGCTGCGAACTGGCGGGACTTGGTTCCGGGCGGCTCCCACTGGTTGGCCCAGATGGTATGGAAGGGGCCGGCGGGCTTCATGTAAAACTCGGGATGGCGCGGGTCGGCATAGCCTTCAAGACCCAGACGAAATCCGCCGACGCCCGCAAAAAGCTCGGCAATGTTAATCTCAGACACGTTTCTCCAATCGCTGTATGTGTCGTAAATCTATTGGGCGCTAATAATAGGGGATGACCCGGACAAGATCAAGCGCCGCGCCGCATGTCATCTTGACTC
>CAKUCJ010000273.1 GCA_934643435.1 uncultured Collinsella sp. | reverse complement strand
CTGGCCGACCAGGACCTCGACGACATCGACCCCGAGGCCGTCGTCTCCATGTACATGCCCAAGCGCCGCATGGAGCGCATCGGCGCGGCGCTGCTGCGCATGGACAAGCTGCAAAAGGCCCTCGTGGTGCTGGCGCTTGCCTTTGGCGTGCTGTTCGCGCTGTCGTTTATGCAGGAAAACATGGGTAACTTCACCATCAACCTCAACCGCCTGGAGCTGTTCCGCCGCGGCGTGGCCATTGCCGACAACGGTGACTTTAACAACGCCACCGCGCGCCTGGCGGCCGACGCCGTGGACAACGGCACTAATATTGCTGCCGAGGACCTGCCCGACAACCTGGACGACATCGACGGCAGCCACAACGGCAAGAACTACGTGGCGTACACCTTCTATATCCGCAACGCCGGCAAGACCGACCTGGGCTACAGCGCCAAGCTCAAGGTGGTCAGCGCCAGCAAGGGTGTGGAGAAGGCGGCGCGCGTGCGCGTGTACCGCAACGGCGAGCCCACCACCTACGCGGCGGTCGCGGCCGACGGCAACCCCGAGCCCAACACCGAGCCGTTTGCGTCCAAAGACGTGGTGACCACCATCAGCCACAACAACTTCCGCGTGGGCGACGTGGACAAGTACACCGTGGTCATTTGGCTGGACGGCGACGACCCGGAGTGCGTGGACAAGATCATTGGCGGCGCGGTGGAGTTCGGCTTCGATTTCGATTCGTCCGAGACCGACGACACGAGCCTGTTCATTAAGTTTGTGCAGGATATTGCCGATACCCTCACCGGCAATGACCCCATTAGCGCGAGCGGCAACGAGGCGCCCGATTACTACAAGGACCACAACGTCACCTGGAGTAATCGCCGCAACCAAAAGAACTCGCCCGCGGGGGACGGGGATAAGTAGAACAAAGAAGCGCCGGGCCGGGATCGATTTCCCGCCCGGCGCTTTTGTTATGCCGTGGTGTTGTCGGCGGAGACGGCAGCGGCTGAGGTTCCGCCCAGCAGGAACAGTCGCAGCGCAAGCTTGATTGCGTAGCCAGGTTTGACCTCGGATGCGTTGCCCATGCGCTCTGCCAGATCACCGCAGTAGGCGTAAACGTCGCGGATGAGGTCGGCGCCCGAAAGGGTGAACATGTAGCCCGCGTCCGAAAGTGCGTTGGGCGCCGCGGGCAGCCCGGCTGCCTGGCAAAAGCTGGCGAGATCGGGAGCCATGATGGCCTCGTAGTCGATGGATTGCCCGTCGTCCTGCGCGGTCTGTTCCTGATCGTGGGTGTACGACAGTGCCGCCGCCAGCACAAAGCTGGGCGTGGGCGCATTGACGTCTTCGGTTGTGGCGACGAGCTTACCGGCCGCCTGCGTGACCAGCCAGGCCACCTCACGCTGGCAGCGGACGGCCTTGCGCGTCACGGGTTTGATGGAGCCGGATGAGACGCTTCCCTTAGGTTGATCGGTGGCAGCCATAGAGCCCTCCCAACAAATAGCCCGCGCAAGCAGACAGAAATTACACGTGCTACATCAGTATACCGAGTGGGGGAGAGCCCGGGGCGAAGTGTGGCAGGGGAGGGCACGCGTACAATGGGCACACTACTGCGGCCCCAAGCCTTAAGGCGGACTTATGGCTCCGCACAGACGAGGGCGAAAAATGGTAAACGGTGTTTACATAACCCAAGGTAGACCCGCGAATCAATTGGAATGTAAGATCACGAAAACTCATAAGGAAATCGTAAGAATTATGGTATTCTCACTTCCATGTCAAAAGGATGGGCAAGCAACATCCAACACGAAAGCGCGGGCTCCCCTTCCGGGCTTCTCGAGGGTCATCTGGGATGAATGGGGAAAGAAAGGGGTCCGCATGGATACCAAAGCATTAAAGAAGCAGATGGGCGCAGCCATCGCCATGGTGCTCGTGGCAGCCGTAGCCCTCGGCTCCGCCACGTTTGCGTGGTTTGTGAGCAACAACAAGGTCGAGGCGACGACTGCGTCCGTTTCCGCTCAGTCGAATGCTCCGTTCCTGATGATTGGTAAGGATACCGATGCCAAGCTTACGGATACCGCGGCAACTCAGGTTGCGGGCACGAACGATAAGGTCGAGCTCTATCCGTCTCAGTGGAATCATCAGGTGACTGACGGTACCTATCAGTTTGAGTCCGCGTATGCATCTGATGCGGGTAAGTGGGACATGCTCGCGAATTCTCGTTTCGCTGTTGGTGGAGTCGATGCTGAGCATCGTGCCGAGTATGCGCTGAAGCAGTCTTTTAAGATCGGTACTACGGATGAAAAGGCCGGTTCGTTCCAGAACCTTAAGGTTGCCTCTGTAAAGGTTAATGCTGGCGATAATTCGACTGGTCTCAAGAGTGCCATTTGCGTCCTCGTTAAGTGCGGAGAGCAGTGGGGCGTCTATAAAGAAACTGACAATGGCACTGAGCTGACCGCCTATGGCGATACAACCGCTATTGTCAACAATCTGACCGGTTCTGATACTTCCGTTACGGATGCTCTTGTGGCTAAGATCGATGCGGGCAAGTCTGTGGATGTTGACATTTATGTCTTCTACGACGGCTCAGCTTCTACGGTCTACTCCGACAACCTTGCTAACCTGAAGAACTGCGGTGTTACCGTTGCGTTTTCTGCTACTC
>CAKUCJ010000272.1 GCA_934643435.1 uncultured Collinsella sp. | reverse complement strand
GCGAACTCCTGCGGGTGGTCCTTCTTTAGGCATGACTCCAACACGCCCTGCAAAAGCCCGTGATGCTCGCCGACGATTTCGATCAGGCCATCGGGCTGCGCAATTCGCCACGCGCGCATAAAGTGAACGTTCGCTCGGTTGGTTTCGCGCTGGTTAATCCACCCAACGGCGGCAATCAGATGCAAGAAGACCTCAGGGACGGGATAGCTTTCCTGCTTCATCGATAGGGCGTTCTCCGCCATGCCCACGCAGCGTCCGTAATCGCCATCGAGGTAGGCACGGTGCGCCAGCGCATAGGTTGCAAACAAGCGCAATCCCTCGGGCAGTAGCGATGCATACGAATCGAATTCACTGCGTGACACCGGCGAGGGAAAATGCAGCAGCACGCAGGCGCTCGCCGCAAGCAGCATATATGAGGCCTGGGCGCGCGGATCCTTTGCAGCCTCTTGCCCCCTCCCCGTCTCCTCGAGATACGCGAGGCAGCGACGCGCCGCCAACGCGCGATTCAGCGACAGATTTGCATAGGAGCACAGCAGGCATGCCGAAAGACGCAGCGAAAGGTCGTCCGAGAGTAAGTACGGCTCCGCTAGGCGACGGGCCTCATCGGGACAACCGCGATAGTAGTGCGCCTCGGCGCGCGCGATAACGCCATAGTCATCTTTGAGCATCACGTCGAGGGTTTTGTCGAGCGTCCCGGGCTCAAATGCCGCGCACATAAGTGGCATGGGGAAACGCCAGTTGTCGGTATATATCCGATCCACGGCGACCTCCCCTCGCATAGCGGCTCACTTTGATGGTAATGCGAGGGAGCAACGGTTAATGGGACATGTGGCTCTAAATACAGCCTCATCGTGGGACGTTCGCGGCAAATCGAGCGGCGCCAAGCCCGAACCCGACGCCGCTCAAAAGACTAGATATGCTGACGGATCGCGTCGATATAGGCTTGGCCGTAACGCGTGAGCGTCGTGTTCTTGCGTGTGATAATGCCAATCTCCATGTACTCGTCCACATCGAGCGGAATCGAGATAATGCCGGGGCCGTTGAGCTCGTGGCTGATCACGCCCGAGCATACCGTGTAGCCGTTGAGGCCCATGGCCAAATTGAACAACGTCGCACGGTCGCGCACGCGGATATTCTTGCGACGCTCAAACGTCGAGGTCAGTTCCTCGGAATAGTAAAACGAGTTGTAGCTGCCCTGCTCGTAGGACAGGAAGGGGTAGTCTTCCAGGTCCTCGAGCGTCACGCTGGAGCGGCCCGCCAGCGGATGGTCGGCACAAACAAACACATGCGGCGAGGCGCAGAAGAGTCCTTCGAACACGAGCTCGTTGGCCGCCAGCATACGCTCGATAACCTCGCGATTGTGCTCGGACAGGTACAGGATGCCCAGCTCGCTTTTCATATGCGCGACATCCTCGATAATCTCGTGGGTCTGTTCCTCGCGCAGGGTAAAGTCGTAGCGCGCGGCATCGAACTCGCGAATCACGTCGACAAACGCATTGACGGCAAAGGAATAATGCTGGCAGCTCACGCTAAAATGCGGCACCTGCTCGGACGCACCTTTATATTTGTCCTCGAGCAGATCGGCCTGATCGAGCACCTGGCGCGCGTAGCCCAAAAAGGTCTCACCCTCCTCGGACACGATAACGCCCTTGTTGGTGCGTTCAAAGATATGAACGCCCATCTCGTTTTCGAGCTCGCGGATCGATGCAGTGATCGAAGGCTGCGACACAAAGAGCCGACGCGAGGCCTCGGTGATGCTGCCGCATTCGGCAACCTTAACGACATACCTGAGCTGCTGGAGCTTCATAGTGGCCTCCCTAGGCGTTCGCGACGCGCGGACCCGCCGCATCTGCCTGGCGCATAAACGACGGCATCTCCCCCGTCGCCGCACAGGCAGCGATCTGATGCAGAGCCTCGGCGACCGCGTCGTCTGCCGCGGCACCGATATGCCAGCGCGCGGCAGCCGTGACGGCCTCGTTGGCATTGGCGACCGCCACGGAGTTGAAAACGGCATCGATCATGGGCAGGTCGTTATCGGAATCGCCGAACACGACCACCTCGTCGGGCGTCAGGCCCAAAGCGCGTGCCAGCTCGAGCGCGGCGCAGCCCTTGTCCCAGCCGGCCGGGAGAATGTCGAACAGGCGCACACGATTGTTGGGGAACACGAGCGAGAGCTCCGGCACCTCGGCGGCAACGCGCTCACGCAGCTCGGCGAGCTCTTCGCGCGAGCGGGCGCTCCAGATATTCGCCTTGTATACCGGGGCGTCATCGACAACGGGGCGGCACGGGGCCTCTTCGCCCTTGAGCCACGCGTTGCCGCCCGACTCCATGGCGCGACGAACGCGCTCGGGATCGCTCGTCACGCAATAGGCGTCGTTGTCCCAAAAGTCATCGCCCAGGCTGTAGACCTTTAGATAGGTATCGTCGGTCTCCTGCTCAAGGTAATCAGCCAAACGCATGAGGGCATCGTTATCAGTTGCACGCGAGGCGACCACCTCGCCATCGACAAACATCACCTGGCCATTGCAGAACGCACCGGTCGAGAAGCACTCGGAGCGATTGCGGAACATCCAGCCCATCGCGGACGGCTGACGGCCCGAAACCGGGCCAAAGTGCAGGCCCGCCGCCTGCATGGCATGAATG
>CAKUCJ010000271.1 GCA_934643435.1 uncultured Collinsella sp. | reverse complement strand
TCGCCCGGAGCACTCGACTCAAGGATCGCGCGATGACGATCGTTGACGGGCAGCAAAACCAAGATGTTCACAAGCAGTCCTCTCCGCTCACCTGCCAAAAAGGGACAGGTTTATTTTGGCAGGTTTTATCAGGCAAAACGTTCAAATAAAACGCCGGATGCAAGACGGGTGGGCCCGCCAGCATCCGGCGTTTGCACGGCTACCAGCTCAGCAGCTCGTAGCCATCTTCGGTCACGACCAGCTGTACCTCGCACTGGGCGGAGTCGCGGCCGTCCTTGGTGCGCACGCACCAGCCGTCGCCCTTGCTGATCTTAATGTCGGGCTTACCGGCGTTGACCATGGGCTCGATGGTAAAGACCATGCCCGGCACCATGATGGTGTCCACGTCGGGCGCCTCGGTGGTAAAGCCCACGAACGGGTCCTCGTGGAACTCCTTGCCAATGCCGTGTCCGCCGTACTCGCGCACCACGCTAAAGCCGGCGTCCTCGACCGTCTTCTGCACGGCCTCGGCCATCACGGACAGCGGTAGCCACGGCTTGACGGCGGCAAGTCCCGCCTCCACGCTGGCACGGGTAACGTCGACCAGGCGCTGGCGCTCGGCCGAGACCTCGCCGATGCAGAACATGCGGCTCGAGTCGCTAAAATAGCCGTCCAGGATCGTGGAGCAGTCCACGTTGATGATGTCGCCCTCGTGCAGCACATCCGTGTCACAGGGAATGCCGTGGCAGACGACGTCGTTGATCGAGGTGCACACGCTCTTGGGGTAGCCCTCGTAGTTGAGGTCGGCCGGCGTGCCGCCATGCTCGACGGTGTAGTCGTAGATCATCTGGTCGATCTGGTTGGTGGTCATGCCCGCGGCGATGTGCTCGCCCACGTAGTCGAGCACGCCTACGTTGATGGCGGCGGAGCGCTTGATGCCCTCGATATCGGCAGGCGTCTTGTAGAGCGTGCGGGGCAGGACGTTCCAGCCCTCCTCCCACAGGCGCTCGAGGCGCTCGTCGAAGGCGCTGTGACATTTCTTATATTTCTTGCCGCTGCCGCACCAGCAAGCGTCGTTGCGGCCGGGCACAGGTCCCTTGTCAAACATGGCTAACTTCCTTTCATCCGCAGCTAGTATAGTCCACCCACGCATCCATAAAAGTTGCGGTGATATAGTTCCGATTTAAGCGGTTTAACAGCACAAATAGGAACTATATCACCGCAACTGATGGGGTGAGAGGGGGCTGGCTGCCTAGATCGTGGATACGTACTAGTAGCTCACCTGGCAGGGGATGCCAAGGGCTTGGACGCGTGCGGCGATGGCATCGAGCACCTTCGGCGCAGCTTTGGCAAGGCCGGCCGCCGGCGTCTCGCGCGCCACGGTGTAGATGGTCGCCTCTTGCGGGCGAATGCGCTCGAGTGCCGCAAGCCAGGGGCCAACGTACTCTTCACCGGTATTATCGAGCGACCGGCCCTGGTACTCACCGGTCAAAAAGATCGTCTGGATAATGACGTGTCCGTCAAAGCTCGCAAAGGTTTCGATCTGATGCTCGACGTCGTAGGGGCCAACAGGCTGGTCGAGCAGCTGGATAAACGCCGGATCGACGGTATCGAGCTTGAGGATGTTGTCGTCGACCATCATGAGCGCGTCGTGCACGGCGGGCTGGTCGGCGCGCGTGCCGTTGGAGAGCACGGCAATCTTGGTGTTCGGCGCCAGCTCGTCGCGCAGCGCCACCGCACCGGCGATAGCCTGCGGAAACTCCGGTGCGGCCGTGGGCTCGCCGTTGCCGGCAAACGTAATCACATCGGGGAGTTCGCCCTCGGCCGCCATTTCGCGCAGCTTGGCCTCGAGTGCGTTGAGCACCACGGCGGCCGTGTTGTACGGCTCGTGGCACGGGCGCTCGCCATTAAAGCCGTTCTCGCAATAGATGCAGTCGAACGTACAAATCTTGCCGCTGGCAGGCATCATGTTGACGCCGAGCGAAAGCCCCAGGCGTCGGCTGCGGACAGGGCCAAAGATCGGGCTGGCATTCAAAAACGTTGACATAAAAATCTCCTCGTAAAGTTCGCACATCAGCTTATCACCCTGCGGGAGCTCGAGTGCGGAACGCCCCGATCAAACTAAAAATAGACCTTCTTGCAAAGTAGGACTGCAAGATTTGGGTTACCTTGAGACGCATTATCGATTCAACATCAGCACTTGCGGCGGGTATGTTCAAATACGGTATCGATGAATCGGTTATCGTGACAATGGATACCGAAGAGGCGATTGAAGCCCAGTCGGGAATCGTTCGAGTGGTTCCTGCTTGGAAATGGCTGATTGGCTAATAGCCGTCGATTCGGTGCGATGGTTTGTGAAAGATGGAGTGACGGCATGGTTAAGGGCATTGGGATTGATTCGGTCGATATCGACGAGATGCGTCGGCTTTGCTCGGATTTGGAAGGGCCTTTCGTGCGTCGCGTTTTTACGGCGGCTGAGCGTGCCCAGGCGATCGAGCGCCATGATCCCGCACAGGTATTCGCCGGCAAGTTCGCAGCCAAGGAGGCGGCGTTCAAGGCGCTGGTCCAGCATACGGAAGGTGGCTTTGACCTGCGGATTATCGAGACCCTCGAGGACGCGAACGGTGTGCCGCATATCACGCTCACGGGCTCCCTTGCCCCGATAC
>CAKUCJ010000270.1 GCA_934643435.1 uncultured Collinsella sp. | reverse complement strand
AACCGCGCCGGATCGTGCATCAGGTCCTCGAGCGGTACCAGCACAAAGTCGCGCTCGCCAATGAGCGGATGCGGCAGTCGCAGCTTTTTGCCGCCGTGGGTCTCGCCGTCCATCCACAGCAGGTCCAGGTCGATGGTTCGCGGACCGTTGGCCTTGGCCTTTTTGGAGCGGTCGCGACCCAGCTCGGCCTCGATCTTCATGAGCTCGTCGAGCAGCACCAGCGGCGCCAGCTCGGTCTTGATCTCGATGACGGCGTTGGCAAACGCGTCCTGGCGCGTCTCGTAGGCCGGCTCGCTCTCGTAGATGCGCGAGCAGTTGGAAACGCAGGTGAGCGGGATCTCGGCGATCATGTCGCGCGCGGCGCGGATGTTGTCGCAGCGATGCCCCAGGTTGGAGCCCACGGCCACAAACGCGCGGCGCGGCTGCGGCTTGGCGACGGCCCAATAACCGTTTAGGAACTGCGCAAAGCCGGCGACATCGTGCACGCGCACGATATTGGCGCCGGCTTGGATCGCTCCCAGGCACACGCCAAACGTGGCGGCATCGCGCTCGGCGGCCTCGGTCACGCCCGAGACAGCGCCCACAAAGCGCTTGCGCGACACGGCACACATGAGCGGATAGCCCAGCGACGCCATCTTGGCGGTTTCGCGCTGGATGACGATATCCTCGTTGGCCGACTTGCCAAAGCCCGGGCCGGGATCGATGCAGATGCGGTCGCGCGACACGCCGGCATGGATGAGCGTGCGGGCCTGGTCGGAGAGGAAGCCCATGACGCGGCGCATGATGGGCGCCGAATCGGGCAGGGTAAAGCGGCGGAGCTGCGAGGTGGGCACGTAGGCCTCCTCGCGGCGGGCGCTGCGGCGCATCATGGCGGCCAGGTGGTCGCTGGGCTCCGGCGTGGGCTCGGGAGTTGCGGCGGCCTCGGCGACAGGGGCGGCCTGCTCGGCAGGCGCTTGCTGCTCCTGCTCGGCCGCAGGCTCGGGCGCGGGCCCCGGGTCGCCAAACGGCAGCGAGGGCTGCACCACGCCGCCCGGAAGCTTGGCCTCCGTCTTGGGTTCGCCCAGCAGCTTGCCACGACGACGGCGGGCCGGCTTTTCGGCCTCGCGCGCAGCCTCGGCAGCCGCCTCGCGCGCCTTCTCGGCAACAAACGCCGCGGCCGAGGTATCGAGCTGCACCGTCGCATGCGTGCGCGCAGGCGCGGCAACCTCGCCGGCATGCATCACGATGACGCCGCAGGTACTCGTCGCGACAAACTCGATCATCTTGGGGTCGGTGAAGCCCGTCACGTCATTGACAATCGAGGCGCCGCAGCGCACAGCAGCCTTGGCGACCGCCACATGACGCGTGTCGATCGAGACGATGGCGCCTTCCTTTGCCAGCGCGCGCACCACGGGCAGCACGCGGCGGGCCTCTTCATCGGGGTTGACCGGGGTAAAACCGGGGCGCGTGGACTCGCCTCCCACATCGATGATGTCGGCGCCGGCGTCGAGCATCGCCAAACCGTACTCGATAGCGGCGTCCGGGTCGAAGTGCTCACCGCCGTCGCTAAACGAATCGGGCGTCACGTTGAGGACGCCCATGATGCGCGGACGGTCAAAGCTGAGCTCGTACTTTCCGCACCGCCATGTCTTGCTGTCGTTCGCCATGAACATCCTCCTAAAATGCCCGCGCCGCCGCGCCTGGGCGCTGGCGGCGGGGTCGCTTTGCAATCAGTCTTTCTATTGTATCCGCGCACGCGGGCTAGAACGCAAACGCGGCCGCGATGTCGCAAGAAATCAGCAGGTCGGCATTTGCGTCCTGATCGGTAGGTGCCAGGTTGCAAATGGCCAGCGTGTCGCCGGTAAAGTAGCGCGTGAGGCCCGCCGCCGGATACACCACGAGCGAGGTTCCGCCCACAATGAGGGCATCGGCCGCGGCAATGGCGGCAACCGCGCCGGCCAGTACGTGCTCGTCGAGCGGCTCCTCGTAGAGCACCACATCGGGCTTGATGCGACCACCGCACGCGGGGCACACGGGCACGCCCGCAGCGTCCTCGTGCTCGCGAGCGCAAATCCACTCGGCGCCATAGACTGCGCCGCACGCTTGGCAAATGTTGCGATGAACCGAACCATGCAGCTCAAACACGCGCCGTGAGCCGGCCATCTGATGCAGGCCGTCGATGTTTTGCGTCACCACGGCGTCGAGCCTGCCGACGCGCTCGAGCTCGGCCAACTTGGTATGGCAGCGGTTGGGCTTGGCACCGAGCGCAATCATCTTGGTGCGGTAGAAGTCGAAAAACTCCGCCGGATGCGCCTCGTAGAAGCTGTGCGAGAGCATAGTCTCGGGCGGATAGGCAAACTGCTGGTGATACAGACCGTCCACGCTGCGAAAATCGGGGATACCGCTTGCCGTGGAAACGCCTGCGCCGCCAAAGAACACCACATGGTTATGGGTTTTGAACAGCTCCGCCAGCGCGGCGGAGGCCTGCTTGGGATCCGATATTGCCTGCGTCATATGTGTCCTCCGTCCTTGTTGCTTGGGGCGGCGGCGTTTACACCGTCGCCCGCGGGGCTCATCCCGTTCTTGTTGCGTTAATCTTAAGCCTGCCAACCCCGTCGAAAGGACACCATGCCTCAGACTTACACCTTTGCTTCGTGGAACGTTAACGG
>CAKUCJ010000269.1 GCA_934643435.1 uncultured Collinsella sp. | reverse complement strand
GTTCATAAGAGGCCTCCGTTCGTTTTCTATATTGTATTCTAGGTTATCTAGTTTTGCATACCACATAGCTGCCAAGAAAAATAGCGGGGCAGTGCGCTGATGCATCGTCCCTCTATTTAGTTAATTGATAGCAACCTTACATAAGATATATTATCGTACTTATCCACGGAGAAACGCGTATGCGCTCGTTGCTGCTATAGCGCCGTCAGAAACGGCGGTCACAACCTGGCGTAAACGCTTGGAGCGGATATCGCCAGCGGCAAATAGACCAGGTGTACGGGTGGCCATCGAATCGTCGGTAACAATGCCGCCGTCGGGAGCCAGATCGACTAGATGCTCAACAAGCTCGGTATGTGGTTGCGTCCCCGTAAAGACAAAAATGCCAAATGAGCCAGGTTCAAAGGACTCAGTGTGCATTTCACCAGTCGCATTGTCCTTGAATGTGATTGTCGTGGGCATCGCTTCACCAGAAAGTTCAACAATACTAGTTTGGTACCTAACTGAAATATTGTCCTTAGCAAGAACCTTATTCGCAACGCCCTCGGGTGCACGGAACTGATCGCGACGCAGCACGATGGTCACACTGCTGGCAATGTCGGACAGGAACAAAGCCTCTTCACATGCCGCATTTCCGCCACCGATTACAAAGACCTGTTTTCCGCGGAAGAACATGCCATCGCATGTTGCACAATAAGAAACGCCTCGACCGCGATACGTATCCTCGCCAACAAAACCGGCCGCGCGCGGCGTGGCGCCCATGCAAGCAATAACGCTTCGAGCCGTCGTGTCGCCCGTGTCGTGGTGCACGGTAAACAGCGACGCATTCGCATCGTAATCGATGCCCGTCACCATGCTCCATTCGACGTGCGCTCCCAAGCCCTCTGCATGCTGCTGAAAACGTTCACCCAGCTCGGCACCGCTCAGCAGCGGAATGCCCGGATAGTTTTCGACCTCATTGGTTGTGGCGATCTGTCCGCCCGACATGCCTTGCTCAATCACGGTTGTGGTCAGGTTGGCACGCGCCGCATAAATTGCTGCAGCATAGCCCGCAGGGCCGCCGCCGATAATCGCAACATCGATCGGTTGATCGGTAATCATGAATAGTCCTCTCGTCGAATCGTTGACGTTCTTTGCGCTCATACCCAAATTTACGTGAACGTGACACACATGCACTACAATGATAAGTCCGTGCTACAACGTCGAAGGGGAGTTATCGATGGATCAGACGCAGACGAGCGATAGCGCTCCCCTGCTCGCGCACAACACTCCCCAATCAGATCAGGCAGCACTTTTGGCCCAGCAAAAACCCCTGGTAACCATCGTGCACGCCTCGGTCGGTTCGGGTCACAAGGCTGCCGCAAATGCCATCGCACAGGCATTCGACCTCATACGCGGCACCAAAGGTATTCCGGAAGATGTCGAGGTCGAAGTCCTAGATATCCTCGATTTTGGACGTATCAAATTCGACGGCAACAAAACTGCCGCCTCGTTTACCGGAGCCACGCGCCCGATTTATGATCTGACCTGGCGTTATACGTTTACGGGACATCTACTCTGGGGCGGCGGCACGGCATGGTCGCGCATCATGTTCCCCGCATTTAACGAATATGTCCGCACCCGCAGACCCATAGCCGTGGTAGCAACACACATTACGGCAGCTAATGTTGCCGTGGGCGCCCGCGTCATCACGGGTATCGATTTCCCGGTCATCTGCGTGCCAACCGATTACGAGGTCGAGGGCTTTTGGCCCCACAAGGACACCGATTTATTCTGCGTGGCCAACGAGTTTATGGCCGAAACGCTCCGCCCGCGCAAAGTACCCGAGGCAAACATCCGCATTACCGGTATTCCCATCCGTGCCGGATTTGACGCCGACTACGACCGCGAGGAAGAACTGAAAAAGTTCGATTTGCCTACCGACAAAACTGTCGTACTGGTGATGGCCGGCGCCAGTTTACCCCAGCCCTACGTCCGTTTTCGTGCGGCGATGGACCACACGCTCCCCTTCCTGCGCAGCTTCGAGGACATGCACTTTGTCTTTTTGCCGGGCAAGGACAAGGAGTACGCCACCCGTCTGAAGACACTCTTCAATGCCATGAAGCTCGACAACGTCACGGTGCTTGACTATGTCGACGACATGGCAGCCCTCATGCACGGCTGTGACCTGGCAATCCTCAAATCGGGCGGACTCACCGTTACCGAGTGCCTATGCGCACACTTGCCGATGATCCTACTGGGAAAATCATACGGCCAGGAAAAGGCCAACACCACTATGCTCACCGGCATGGGCGCCAGCATGCATGTCACCACGGCACGAGAGCTCATCGTAACCCTGCGCCACCTGCACGACCATCCCGAATCGCTCAAAGCCCTACTCATCAACGGCGAAGTGCTGCGCCGACCCCACGCAGCCGAAGACATCGCCCTCGCCACGATGGAGCTCGTAGGCAAACCCCAAAAACGCAAACGAGCCTTCTGCCGCTTCTACTGGGGTGGCAAACCCGCGCATATCAGGTAGTTTGTTAATGTCCGCTCGCCTGTGGGAGACCCCTATATATCATCCCGTGCTCACACATTCTCGCTTCGCTGCGAAACTGCGCGCGGGACGATATATAGGGGCCTCCCGCAGGCGAGCTGCGTATATGCGCTAGCGACTACGCTGGATTCTCC
>CAKUCJ010000268.1 GCA_934643435.1 uncultured Collinsella sp. | reverse complement strand
GAATATCCCTATCTTGCCCAATCGAATCCCGAGATCAGCTCGTTGTTGCAAGACAAGATTGATCACTTGTACAAAGAGACCAAGCTCATGCTGATTCTATGCGGCTCGTCTCTTTCGTTTATGGAAGAGCAGGTGTTGGGCTACGAGAGCCCACTATACGGTAGGCGTACGGCCCAGTTTAAGATCATGCCGCTCGATTTTACGACGACCCTCGGCATGTGGCAGAGCATGGGTCGCGAAGACGCTGCGGTTTGCTACGGCATGACGGGCGGCATTCCTGCATATATCGAGAAAGTCGATCCTGCCGTATCGCTCAAGGACAACATCAAACGTCTTTTTCTTACTCCTACGGGCTATCTCTTTGAGGAGCCGAGTAACCTGCTATTGCAAGAGTGCCGCAATCCCGAGCAATATGATGCGATCGTGCAAGCAATTGCTCAGGGGCGCTCGAGAATCTCGGAGATTGCGAGCTCTACGGGAATTCCTGCGAGCAACGTAAAGAGCTATGTGGATAAGCTGGCGTCGCTTGGGATTGTCGAGCGCGAGCTGCCCCTAAATGAGACGAGCAATAAGCGAGCCGTGTATCTGCTGAGCGATCAGATGTTTAGGTTCTGGTACAAGTTTGTGCCGCAGAACATCGGGCTGATTCAAAACGATATGGCCGAGATGGCGTATAAGCGCATTGAGCCGCACGTATCGGATTACATGGGCACGGTCTTTGAGCTTATATGCAGGCAATACGTGTACGAACTCGCACGGGCGGGCCAGCTCGATGTGGTTCCGGCGAGCGTCGGGCGCTGGTGGGGGACGGATAATCGCACGCATACGCAGGAAGAAATCGACTTGATTGTTGACGATGGCGAGGGCGCTGCGCTGTTTGCGGAGTGCAAATGGCGCAATGAACCGGCGGGCGAAGACGTGCTGCAAAAGCTCGTGCATCGAAGTGAGCTCTTTAGACGGCAACGAAAAAGCTATGCGCTTTTCTCAAAAAGCGGCTTTACGCAGGGATGTCGGGATGCAGCGGAGAGTAGGGGAGACGTCAAGCTGATCTCGTTTGCCGAGATGTGAGGGGTCGCCCTGTGTTTGTGTCCGCACGGGCGGTTACGCTTACTGCGACGAAGCCGTTCGAGAAACGAGCGGCATTTGACGGAGAAAGGCCCTAACCGTGTCAGCTGAAAAGACACCGTGTATCTCGGCTATCGATACGACGAACTTTGCGCGCCAGATCGTGCTCGACTTTGAGTTTGCGCCGGTGCCAAAGCAGCGCCAGCGCCGTGGGCTGCGCAACGAGATTATCGAGGTCGGCGCCGTTAAGCTCGATAACCGCGGCAACGTGATGGGCGAGTTCTCGCAGTTTGTGCAGACGGATTATGCCGAGGGCGTAGCGTATCCCGTCCGCGAGCTCACGGGGATATCGGCCGTGGACACCGCGATGGCCGATCCGCTTTGCATGGTGATAAAAAGGCTCGGCGATTGGATCGGTCGCTACTCCGCCCAGGTGGTCTGCTGGAGCGGGGCGGACCGCCGACAGCTTTTGACCGAGTGCCAGGCAAAGCGCATCGACCTTACCGCCTTTCCTGCGGACTGGGCCGACCTGCAGGCGTTTTACACCTCGATCATGGACGTGGGCAGCCACGGGCGCGTCTCGTTGGGCGACGCGGCAGCGTGGTTTGGCATCGAGTTTGACGAGTCGACAGGCCATGCGCACAGCGCCCTCGCCGACGCACGCGTGACCGCCAGGTTGCTCAAGCGGGTGATGGACGGTGATTATCGCGTGAGTCCGCGCGCCCAGGAGATCCGCCGGCGATGGGGGATGGGCGAGCGAGCCCAGACACGCCTCTCCAGCAAGTGCCCCGAGCTGAGCGACCTGCTGCTGAGGTTGAAGGCGGAGGGGAGGTAGGACATTTGGTGTCGTATATGGATTGAACGTCCTATTTGGCGGAGAGCAGGCAAGATGGTTTGCTAAGCAAGCGAACCTCGTGGGCGATTGGGCATGTCAAAAGACATACAGAAGTGTCAGTCTTTTGACATCGTGAGGTTTGAGGGGGCGGCGCGCAATGGTTGCACGCCGCCATGGTGCTGTCTGCGTTTGTCTACGCCATAGCAACTCCACGCGCCGCATTCAGCAGCTCGTACTCCCTCTGGCTCCACTGGGGCGGCTCGGCCGCGCACACGGCATCTCGACACAGGTCCAAAAACACCTTAGCGCCCTCGCAGAAGCACCCGCGGGCAAAGGCGCCGGATCCGTCTGCGACACACTCGCCGTCAGCAAAGAACTTCCAGCTCAAAGGCTCGCGCGAATCGTCTCCGGACAGCTTGATCTGCAGAACATGCGGATTACCGGCGGCGCAGAGCTCTTCCTCGAGCTTCTGCACCGTAAAGCGCATCTGGTGGGAGAGACTGCTCTTGACCATGGCCGAGGCATAGCCGTTCGGCTTATCCAGAAGATGCATGTGATTCGGTTTGACGACCAAGTTGTGGAAGTTGCGCTCGCTGCGCACAGAGAAATTGTCCATACGGACTCCTTTCATCGATGTTGGCAGGGCCACCGTGCCTCTTGGCCGGTTGGCGTCGGGATCGCTGAGCCAACTCTCTACCCCGACTCTGGATAAAACGCGCCCGCTCCTTGCGGGCAAGAGGAAGTCTATCAACGCGCGCGGACAGAAATCAAGCGCCGCCTGCGA
>CAKUCJ010000267.1 GCA_934643435.1 uncultured Collinsella sp. | reverse complement strand
GGCGGAGGCATATAAGGTTCATCGCGAGTTCCGCACGCAAAGAAGGCCACTTAATGTGGCCTTCGTCTTGCGCAGGACTGTCCGAGCAGGGAACCTTATATGCCTCCGCCTGGACAGACGTTTCAGTTATGGCTCAGCAGCTAGCAGCTACTTGATCTTAGTAGTACCCGGCGCCAGGTTGGGGTCGGTCTCGTTGGCCTCGGTCTGGAAGTGCTCGGTGTAGACGTTCTTGCCGTCGCGGAACATCTCGTAATACTGCATCTTGGCGTAATCCTCGCGTGCCTTGGCGGCAGCGGCGGCAACGGCGTCGTCTCCGGTGACGTTGGAGGAGAGCGCCCAGCGCAGGCTGGCGTCCTCGTAGCCCACGGAGTTGATGGCGGGCAGCGACTCGCGCAGCGTCATGTGTGCCTTCTGGTAGTCGCTGAGCGGGGCGCCGATCAGCTGCATGAGCTGGGTGGACAGGTAGTTGGTGGACAAATCGTCGGTCTCGCTCGTCTGGTCGCAGCCGGCGACATCGTAGTTAGCCCAGATGATGTAGTCGGTCTGCCACAAGCGCTCCTGGTGGGTGGCGTCATCCTCGTTGGTAAACCACTTGTCATTGAACTTGGACGGGAAGAACGGCTGGTGGTCGCCCCAGAACACCACGACCACCTTGCGGTCGAGCTTGCTCAGGGCGTTGAGGAAGTAGCGCAGCGCCTGGTCGGACTGCTCGATGCACGAGACATACTCGTCGACATCGGACAGCGTGCCGTCCTCGACGGTCTTGGCGTCCAGGTCGGTCGTGTCGATGTCCAGGTGCATCTGCTTGTCGACCGGCAGCAGGCCCGTGTCGTAGCCCGAGTGGTTCTGCATGGTCACGTCGAAGATAAACTGCGGGTCGGCGTTCTGGTCGAGCAGCTCAAGAATCTTGTCGTAGGTAGCCTGGTCGGTCACCATGCCGCGCAGGGTATCGGCGCCCTGGAAGTCGTTGATGGACAGGAACTGGTCAAAGCCAAAGTCCTTGTACACATTCTCGCGGTTCCAGTTGGTCGCATGGTTGGGGTGCATGGCCGTGGTGGCGTAGCCGAGCGACTTGAACTGCTCGGCCAGATTCTCGGTCGTCTCCATGTTGTAGATGGTGTAGGGGTACACGCCCGAGCCCAGGTTGGTCATGGAGTTGCCGGTCAGGAACTCAAACTCGGTATTGGCGGTGCCGCCGCCGTAGGCGCTCACGTAGAGCTTGCCGCGGCTGAGGCAGTTGGACAGGCTCTTAAAGTACTGCGGGCCCTCGTAGCCGGCGCGCATGTTCTGGTAGATCGAAAGATCCGAGAACGTCTCGTTCATGATGGCGATGACCGTGGGCTTCTCGCTATCGAACTGCTCCTTTGCTGCGGCGCGCTCGTCGCTCTTGGCGGCGTCGGACTTGTCGTAGGCCTTGGCGTACTTTTTGAGCGTGGCCTTGGCGTCATCGACGGAGTAGTCGGCGGGTTTAGGCGGCTTGATGGACTGCGCGGCACTAATGAAGGCAGGCAGGTAGCCCTCGCGCCAGTAGCTCTCGAGCGGGCGCCAGGTGTAGACGGTGATGCCGAGGGTGTTGTAGTAGTCGATGAGCGTGACGTGCGCGGTCACGCCGCCCAGGCACAGCACGGCCACGAGCAGGTTGGTGAGCAGCATACGCTTGGCGTTGGCGGCGCCCTTCTGGCGGTGCGGCGCCACCAGGCCGGCGTACTCGCACAGCAGCATGGCGATTGCGGCAAAGCCCATGGACAGCACGCAGAACAGCGAGATCGAGAAGGTGTAACCGTTGCCGGCGACCGCGGCGGCGGTGGAGATGGCCGAAAGGTCGCCCGGCTGGATGGGCATGGATTTAAACGTGATGACGAAGAACTCGGCAATGCCCAAGATAAAGAGGGCAAAGGCCAGGACGGCGGGAGCTGCGCCATGGCGCTGGAACAGGAAGAACAGGCCGACCATGAGCGCGGTGATGATGGCCCACTCGAGCAGGATACACAGGGGGTAGACCCAGGTAAAGTCGTGGTTGGACGAGACCTCCATGCCCAGCAGCGCAAAGACGCCGGCGAGCAGCAGGCACAGGACGGCGGCGACGAGCGGGCGGCCCACAAAGGCGCCGCGTAGGCGGGCGAGTTTGCCCGTGGGGGCGGGGGCGTCGGGCGCGGCAAACGCAAGGACGCGCGGGGCGATGCGGTCGCGTGCGATGCTTGCCCAAGCGCAGCCGGTGAGGATGGCGTTGGTCAGGATGAGCATCACAAAGGCGAGCGGCTCGTTTTGCGCCACGAGGCCAATAGCGCCCCAGATGGTCAAAAAGAGCTGGAACAGGCCAAAGGCGACACTCCATCCAAGAGCGCTCTTGGCGACGGCGCCCGACTGCGCGCGAATGGCCTTGGCTTCGCGCAAAACAAGGTAGACGGTCGCCGCAAGACCGACGAGCGAGATAGCGGCTGCGAACATGCTGAGACTCCTCACAAACTTAGAACCTACGAAAGCGGGGGTTTACCCGATTGTTACCAAGATATGCGCAGCATTTGAGGGCTGCGCACAACAACCAGCCATAATAACGCGCGGGTGTGGCGGTGTTGCGCGATGGAGTGTCGACCTGCGCGATAATGGACGGGAATTACACGGAAACGTAAAGGCTTCTTAAAGAATTGGCGAGGATGAGGCGATGAACGAGCAGGTTTGCAAGACGGA
>CAKUCJ010000266.1 GCA_934643435.1 uncultured Collinsella sp. | reverse complement strand
GGTGTTGACCTTGTGCTCGAAGACGTTGTCCTCAGTGTCCATGGTGGTGTGGCCGGTCCAGGGCTCGAGTGCCACAAACGGAGCATCGTTGGCGGCAGACCACACGCCGATGTACTTAAAGCCCTCAAAGTCGATCTTGACGCCATGGCCCGACTTGCGACCGCGCAGCGTGAGCGTAGAGCCGGGAACATCGGTAAACATGATGGCGTCGTTGTCGAAGCTGCGGTGCGTGATGGGCACAACGTCCGAGTTGTCGGGAGCCTTGTAGGAGCCCTCGAACGTCATAAGGCCATCGGGCGTAATGATGGGAGCCTCGTTGGTCCACGCCTCGGTAAATGCCAGCTCGTAATCCTCGAACGCCTCGCCATCAGCACCAGGGGCGGGCACGTTAAATGCGGGGTGACCACCCACCGAGAACGGCAGGTCCACGTCGCCGGTGTTGGTGACGGCAAAGGTCTGGGTGAGCGTGGCATCGCCGGTCAGGGCATAGGTCATGTTGAGCTTAAAGTGGAAGGGGAAGGCCTTGAGCGACTCGGGCGTATCGGTGATCTCGTAGGTTACCGAGGAGCCGTCCTCGGAGACCTCGACCAACTTGTGCTCGACGATACGCGCGATGCCGTGACGCGCCATCTCGCAGGCACCGGCGGCAGACGTCGCCGTGTTGTTGCGCAGCGAGCCCACGATGGGGAACAGGATGGGCGCGTGCTTGCCCCAAAAGGCCGGATCGCCCTGCCACAGATACTCATTGCCGTTGAGGGCAAGGCTCGTGAGCTGGGCGCCCATGGAATCGATGGCCGCGGTGAGGCCGCCGCGCTTGATGGTGGTGACGGTGGACATGCTACTTCCTCCAAAAGTAAACAATAGTGTCGAGGGCTATTGTCCCACTCTTGGCGGCAAGGAGAAGCGGCAGGCACAGTTATTGAGCGATTGCGTACAGGTCGAACCCGCCTTGCGGCGTGGAGTCGACCGTATCGGGCGCTTGCGAGTTAAAGCTCACGGGAACCATGCGCTTTGAGGCGCGGAAGCATGTGCCGTCGGTGGCAACGGGCGGCTCATCGACCGTGAGTTCGTAGTCTCCGGGCTTGAGCTCGATGCCGTCACCTGCGGAATTGACGTATTGGTACTCGTCAATCTCCTGCCCCTTGAGCGTGCGGCCCACGATATGGACGAGCATCTGGCTGTCGCCGCGTGCGGTGTCCCACGTCGCACCGTCCTTGACCTCAACCGACACGTGCACCGAACGCGTGCGGCTGAGCGATTGTTCGACAGACATCTCGACCTTGGCGGCGTCTTGTCGCTGCTGCTCGACATGGCCCCAGACATTGCCGATCGCCGAGCAGGCAATGACGCCGGCCATAAAGGCGATGAGGATGGGGCCGAGTGGTGAGCGGCGACCTGCGTCTTCCTCACGAGCCAGATTGGGGCGGTGCGTGGGCGCGGGCGCCTGGGCACCCTGCGCGGGCACGTCGAGAATGCTGAAAGACGCAGTACTGTCGGGATCGATGGTGTGGCGCGGCTGCGGGGTCTTTGCCGGCGAGATCGACATGTCGGCTGGCTCGCCGAGCGTGGCGGTAGCATCGGCCTTTGCCTCGTCGGCCTCGGCCTGGGCCCAGGCCTGTTCGAAGGTCAGGGGCTCGGCGGAGTCGGAGGCGGCTTCAGGCTCGACAGCGGTATCGTTGCCGGTCTCGTCCTCGTCGCTCGACACGTCACGCGGCACGGGCTCGTCCCACTCCTCGTCCGAAGCCTCGCCCTCGCTATACCACCATTCAAAGTTATCGATATCCATACGGGGCGCCCCTTAAGCCTCGCAAGTAAACACTTGCTAGCCTTATACCCCCAGACAGTACGGGGGCTCACCGGCGCAGACAGGAAAACCGTCCCAACATTCGATGGTTTTCCTCGATTTCGAGTTTTTCATCGAATGTTGGGACGGTTTGGCAGTGATCACATCGCGAGGGCCGCGCGGATGGTTTGGTCGCTGAGGGCCTCGCGGAGCCAGGGGGCCAGCTGCTCGGGATGGCCTTGCAGGTAGCCGGCAAGATCGGACGGGGCCACGCGCCGTACTTCCGAGATTTCCTCTTGGTTGATATGCAGCTCGCCCGGCTCAACACGGGCCGCGAACACCTCACACCATTCGCACTCGCAGCGGCCGTCGCCGTGATCCTCGCGGTAGACCACGTGGCCCAGGTGCTTGAGCTGGTCGGGCCCGCGCGTGATGCCGAGCTCTTCGTTGATACGGCGCGCCGTAGCGGCGGCGGCGTCCTCCCCCGGGAGCGGATGGCCGGCGCAGCTATCGGCCAGCACCCCACCCCACAAGCGCTTGAGCGGACTGCGGCGGCAGAGCAGCAGACGAGCGTCCTCGCCCTGGCCCTCGACCAGAAGCGTCAGGAATGCTTGGTGCAGGATGCCCTCGCCGGTATGGGCTTTAATACGATCGACAGGAGCGAGCACCTCGCCGGTCGCAGCATCGACCGCCACGACCTCGGCGCCCACACCGCCCTCGTCCCAGCCGGCACGCAAGATGAGGGCCGCAGTTTCTTCGAGCGCGGCGATGAGTTCCTTCGTGGTATCGAGCACGCGCTGCAGGTCGTCCTTGCTCGCCTGCTCAACATGAAAGCCCGTGCTTACCGTGACCGGCACGCCAAAGCGCGTGGCCAGTGCTGCCGCGATGTCGTGCGCCGGGATCTCGTCGCGATGGCACGGA
>CAKUCJ010000265.1 GCA_934643435.1 uncultured Collinsella sp. | reverse complement strand
AATGTCTACACCGATTTCGGCGCGGGCAAGCACGACATCACCGTCAACGTGAATGACTGCACGTTCAACTCGAATGCGTTCTTGGGTAAGCAGGCACTGACCATCAACGACTATAATATGGGAGACAAAAAGTACATCCTCAACATCACCAACAGCTCTGCCACGGCTGCGCGCGATAACACTACCTGCTCGCAGCTCTTTGGCTTTGGTGGCAAGGCAAGCACCAACAACAAGGGCAAAACTGACGTCAACATCAACGGCGAGCTCGTGTGGTCCGGCGGCGAGATGAAGACCCACGGCTACACCGACGGCGAGCATGAAGATAATTTCGTCGATCAGAAGGACTACGTTTGGGAGCAGGAGGACGACGGCTGGTATTGTACCGGCCACGCCAAGTGCGGCTACTGCGGTTGGCCGATTGAGGAGACCGTAAAGGCAACCTACACGGACACGACCAACTGCACCGAGACGGGCGAGAGGGTCTACACCGCGACCTTCCAGCACAAGTGCTTTGAGCCTCAGACCAAGACCGAACCCCTCGACCCCATCGGCCACGACTGGGACGCACCCGAGTACACCTGGAGCAAGCAGGACGGCGAGTGGTACTGCACCGCCAAGCGTGTCTGCAAGCGCGACGCAAGCCACATCGAGGAGGAGACCGTAAAGGTAACGGTCGAGCATGCTATCAAGTCGACCTGCGATGTCGCCGGCAAGGACGTCTATACCGCAACCTTCAGCAACAAGGCATTTGAGACCCAGACCAAGACCGTAGTCCTTGGCATTCTCGGCCACGACTGGGGCAAGCCCGAGTACAGCTGGGCCAAGCAGGACGGCGAGTGGTACTGCACCGCCAAGCGTGTATGCAAGCGCGACGCCTCGCACGTCGAAGAGCAGACCGTGAAGGCAACGGTCGAGACCACGCCCGCGACTTGCACCGAGGCCGGAAAGTCCGTCTACACCGCTGCCTTCGACGGCGACGCCTTCGAGACCCAGGTTAAGACCGAGAAGATCGCCGCTCTCGACCACGACTGGGCAGAGCCCGAGTACAGCTGGTCCCAGAAGGATGGAGCCTGGTACTGCACCGCCAAGCGCGTCTGCAAGCGTGACGCCTCGCACGTCGAGAAGGAGACCGTAAAGGCCGCTTACGAGGTTACCACCCCCGCCACGACCGAGAAGGAAGGCGAGGGCACCTACACCGCCACCTTCGAAAACGAGGCCTTCGAGACCCAGACCAAGACCGAGTCGATCGACAAGCTTCCCGTCAAGCCGCAAGAGCCCGCAAAGCCCAAGGACGACAAGCCGAGCAAGACCGACAAGCCGGGCAAGTCCGACAAGTCCAACAAGCAGACGCTCCCCGGAACGGGCGACTCTACGGTTACCGCCATCATCTCGATGCTCGCCATGGCATCCATCTGCTTTGCCGCCGGCGCTGTCATTTCCAAGGTTCGCAAGTAATAGCGATCTTCTAGCGCGCTCCTGCAACTAGGCCGCAGAGCAACAGGACCCGCACCGCCACAGGTGCGGGTCCTTCTTTTTGCCCAAGCGGCCCACAGGAGCCTTCGCGGCATCATCAGACAAAACACTCCAGCTCACTTCAATCGCCGGCAAACGCACCGCTCACCTTCCGTCGTAAACATGGGACACATGGCCCACCTTTCGAGACTCCCCGGCAGCGCAAACTGGGGCATATCTATAAGTAAGGAGCTCGTTGGGGCACAGCCGCATAACGGCAACAAACGACGGACGGAGGTATAAGCCGCGCAGCACACAAAGACATCTGCCGCAAACGCAATCGACGCCCCAACAACATGCGGCGCCATGATGTCGCCAACAGACAAGGAGGACGCCACCATGAAGAAAAAGACCCTATCGATCCTTTCCCTGTGCATCGCCCTCTTTGCCGCGTTTGCCCTTGTCGGCTGCGGCGGGAGCGCGTCGAGCGGGGGCAGCAGCGCCGCCAAGAGCGAGGGTAAGGAAAAAGCCCCCGTCGCCGAGAAGACCGACTTTATCTGGTTTAAGGTCGAGATGCCCGAAGGCGTTGGCGTAAGCGACTCTGCCGGCAAGAATGCCGACAGGGTCCAGCTCACCTTCCCCGAAGACGAGAATAGTTCAACCGACCGCTTCATCCCCGTTTGGGAAGAGAAGATGACGGCAGAAGAGTCCTTTGCCCAGCAGGCCGAAAGGCATACTGGTACGTTCCAGTGGGAAGACGGCGACCCCATCGAATACAACGGCAGAACATGGCTCACCGGAACGTGCAAGGACAATGGCGGTACTTATACCTACCTCTTTACCGGCGTCGACACGGGAAGCATCTACATCATGATGAGGAATGTCGACCTTCACGAGAAAGAAGCTGAGGCGCTCCTCAACTCCATTGAGTTCCCCGATGACATGAAGGCGGCCGTGAGTGAGGCGCGCGACGTCGAGATTTCGAGTATCGAGATCAAGTAGCAAATTCCCACGCGCGTCCGTGCGCGCTCCATTAAAAGCGCGGGCCCCAACCCCGGGGAGGGTCGGCAGCATCGGCCCTCCCCTCTCTTGTGTCCGCATATATTGCCACTTAACGGCGCAATTCCGACCCCCAGAATGGGACACATGGCCCACCCTAGCGAGCCGCTCACGCGTACAGTTAAGGCAGGTAATCCATGGGCGGTTACAGATCGAGGAGGACACGACCATGAAAAAGAAGGCCTTTGCGATTCTCACCC
>CAKUCJ010000264.1 GCA_934643435.1 uncultured Collinsella sp. | reverse complement strand
TGCTCGCTTTGGCTGATGGCGCGACGACGTCCCTGCTCGCCGCGCTTGCGTGCTTGACGATAGGCCTCTTCCATGGTGTCTACTCCCTTAGTCGTTTAAACAACGATACGAACCATGGTACCACGATGCGAAACCGCCACAAAGGTGCCTGTCCCCTTTGTGGCGGTTTAGGCGATGATGGGGGCGATGGCACGAATGCAGGCGTCGGCTGCCGTAAAAGTGGTGCTATCGTCGCTGACGATAAAGATGATTTTGCCCTTAATGCCAAAGTCGCCGATCTCGCTAAAGAGCACGTACGGCTCCTTGTCAAAGCCAGAGATGGGCGAGACGGCCGTTTTGGTTGCGCTCGTGAGCTCGTCTGCCAGCGCGTCAAGGGAAGCCCACTTAGACGTGTCCTTTACGGCAACGGGCACGGCCACGCGCCCAAAGGGCATCAGATGCACGAGCGTGTTCTTGGAGATGTTGGAGTTGGGCACAATGATGGTCTGCCCGCAGGCGTCCTCGATGGTCGTGTGACGCCAGGTGATGTCTTGGACCACGCCTGACACGCCGCCGACCTCGATATTGTCGCCGGGCTTGATGATGCCCATAAAGGTCACCTGCATACCGCCGATAAGGTTCGACAGCGTGTCCTGAAAGCCGAGCGAGATGGCGATGCCGCCGACGCCAAGAGCGGCGACGAGGGCGTTTGCATTAATGCCAAAACAGTTGTCGAGGATAAAGCTGCCGCCGATCATCCAGATGACGGCGCGCGCGATGTTGATGAAGATGCTCGATGCTGGGAGCGGGTTATCGTCGCGGTTAAGCAGGTGGTGCAGGGTCTTGGACGCGACTTTGGCGGCAACGGCGGTGCCGATGGCCAAGATACCTGCCCAGATGATGTTGTGGACCCATCGTTGTGCAAAGAAATGAAGAATTGGCTCAAACAATTCCATGTAGGGAAACCTCCTCATGATCGTCCAACCATGATACCCACCAAGAAGCCCATCCGATCAAATTCGGACGGGCTTCTGTGCTCGATATAAGGGTTAACAAAAACCACCACAAAGGTGCCTGTCCCCTTTGTGGTGGTTTTCCAAGGTGTTAGCTCAGCAGCATGCGGTCGTTGGCGAGCTCGCCGCCCGAGACCTCCTCGAACTTCTGGAGCAGGTCGGCGACGGTGAGCGACTTTTTCTCGTCGCCGGCCACGTCGTAGATAACATGGCCCTCGTGCATCATGATCAGGCGATTGCCCAGACGGATGGCGTCGTTCATGTTATGCGTGACCATGAGCGTGGTCAGGTGGTTCTCGTCGACGATCTCCTCGGTCAGGTTGAGCACCTTAGAAGCCGTCTTGGGGTCGAGTGCGGCGGTGTGCTCGTCGAGCAGCAGCAGACGCGGCTTGGTGAGCGTGGCCATCAGCAGGGTGAGTGCCTGGCGCTGGCCGCCCGAGAGCAGACCGACCTTGGCGTTGAGGCGCGTGTCCAGACCGAGGTCCAGGCGCTTGAGCAGCTCGACGTACTCGTCCTTTTCGGCCTTGGTGACGCCCCACGAAAGGCCGCGACGCTGGCCGCGGCGCTTGGCGAGGGCAAGGTTCTCGGCAATCTGCATATCGGCTGCGGTGCCGCGCATGGGGTCCTGGAACACGCGGCCCAGGTACTTGGCGCGCTGCGACTCGCTCAGACGCGAGATGTCGTTGCCGTCGAGCTCAATAACGCCCGAATCGAGCGGATACACGCCGGCGATCATGTTGAGCAGCGTGGACTTGCCGGCGCCGTTGCCGCCGATCACGGTCACAAAGTCGCCGTCGTTGAGGGTGAGATCGACGCCGGTGAGGGCGCGCTTCTCGGTGACGGTGCCCTTGTTAAAGGTCTTCTTGACGTGCGAGAGCTTAAGCATCTGCCTCATCTCCCCTCGTATAGGAGCTGCGGAGCTTGTAGCGCTCCCAAACCACGGGTACGCACAGGGCCACGGCGACGATCACGGCGGAGAGCAGCTTCATGTCGTTGGCATCCATGCCCAGCTGCAGCACGATGGCGCGGATGAGGAAATAGACCACGGAGCCAAAGACGGCTGACGCCAGGCGGACGCCAAACTGCGTGAGGCCGCCGGGCAGCAGACGACCGAGCACCTCGCCGATGACGATGGCGGCAAGGCCGATGACGATGGCGCCGGTGCCCATGCCGATATCGGCATACTTCTGGCTCTGGCAGATGAGCGCGCCGGCAAGGCCGATGAGGGCGTTGGAGAGCACGAGGGCGATCATCTTGGTGGTATTGGTGTTAACGCCCAGGGCGCGGATCATGTACTCGTTGTTGCCGGTGGCACGCAGCGCGGAGCCGATCTCGGTGCCAAAGAACCAGTACAGGATGGCAACGATGGCCACTGCCAAAATGATGCCCAGGATGATGGCGACGGTGGACTGCGGCAGACCCGTCATGTTGCTGACGGACGAGAAGATAGTGCCCTTGGCGAGGATGGGCGTGTTGGACTTGCCCATGATGCGCAGGTTGATAGACCACAGACTAATCTGGGTAAGGATTCCGGCGAGGATCGCGGGGATCTCAAAGACGGTGGTCAGAATACCCGTGACGGCGCCTGCGATGGCACCGGCGCACATGCCGGCAAGCACGGCGAGCAGCGGGTCGACATTGTTATTGACGATGAGCACGGCGCAGACACAGCCGCCGAGGGCAAAGCTGCCGTCGCAGGTCATATCGGGGATGTCGAGCAG
>CAKUCJ010000263.1 GCA_934643435.1 uncultured Collinsella sp. | reverse complement strand
TTTTGGCAGACGAGCGTAAACGAGATGCCGATCACGGCCATGGCGCCAAGCAGCATACCGTAGTGGACGACGGCGTTGACGTCGTGCGCGCCAATGCCCTTGTCGATCATCTGCGCAATCACCAGCGGCGTCAGCAGGTCAAAGATCACTTCGATCAGCTTGCACGCAGGACCGATCACCATATATCGACGAAACTTACCACCAAAACGCCTGAGCAGCTCAATCATAAAAAGGCGCTCCCTATCATCATCTCTATTCAATCTGATTCATGATAGTACGGCGAACCCTGAAGATGCGTAAGCAACTCGTTACAGATGTAAGGGCAACGGCCACTAGCGCCCAAGGCACGTAGCAGCCGATGTTTTGGCAACGCCAGCGAGTTCCACTAAGCACGGGATTGAATTGTTCAGATAAATGCGCCCTTACGGGTGATTTTTGGACGAAGTGGCCCGGCCGGCGGCGAGATATTTGGTAGTCGAGCGATCCCGCAGGCGCAGCCGAGGATCAGCGAGACGTTGCCCCATAACGCTCGAATCGCGGGACCCCCGATGTTTTGGCAACGCCAGCGAGCGCCGCCTAAGGCGAACAAGTTGGCATGAAAAAGGCAGGGCATAGACCTTCTGGTCATGCCCTGCCTTTTGAATGACAAATTGTCGCCTTGGGTGGCGCGCAGCGTCGAGCATTGCGCGGTTTGGTAAAACCGCGCAAAAATAAAGCCCGTGCGCTCGATGGATTCGGATGCCCGACAGAGGCTCCTTATGGCTGCTTCCTTCCGGACCTGACCAGATTCGGAACATGTCGTCATCCGAACCCATCGAACGCGCTAGGCGCTCGGTATATCTTACCCGCTCCCGCCCGCCACGGCAAGATAGCTAATTTGAGCGGGGCTATTTTGACTACTTTTGACTACCCGGACGACCAGATTGGCAAAAGCAGTCAAAATAGCCCCGTCCCAAAAAGACTGGTCTGGTGTTGCGCCACGAAAAGGGCCTATCTACTACGTTTAGGCCGTAGGGGTCGACCATAGCCAGCTTTTTCGATAATCAGCAAGCTGTCTACCTGCGGTTTTATTTTCGCAAATTCCGAGATGGTCAAGGATGCCCGGTTAAACGTAGTAGATAGCCGCCTTTTGTGGCGAACGCTCCGATTCGAGGCTCAAGCCAGCCAGCTTCGGATGGCCATTCTCGAAGTTGCGGTGGAAAGAGCTCTAGATGCGGGCGAGGTCGTAGGCTTGGGCAGCGGCTTCACCGGCACAGATGAGGTTAGTTGTGGTTTCTTGGGGGTCAAGCGCTTGGTCGAGGGACATGGGCTTGCGGCAGATCGGCAATACCAAGTCGATGCCCTGTTCATACACCGCATCCAGGTTATCGGCGCGACCGCCCACGACGGCGACCACCGGTTTGCCATAGCGCTTGGCGCGGCGCGCCACGCCCACCGGCGCCTTGCCGGCGGCGGACTGCTCATCCATGTTGCCCTCGCCCGTTATGACCAGGTCCGCATCGCGCACGCGCTCGTCAAATCCCACAAGGTCAAGCACCGTCTCCACGCCCGAACGCAGCTCGGCACCAAGTGCCAGCAAGGCAGCCCCCAGCCCACCGGCAGCGCCCGCGCCCGGCACGCCGAGTACCGAGCCAAATGTCCGCGCGCCCTCGGACACACGCAGCAACCCTTGAGCCCGAGCCTCGGCAATCGCCGTATCGAGCAGACGGCCGTAGCCGACCATCCAGCTGTCATACCTGCTCAGCGCCCGGGCATCATCCGTCGGCAGGCCCTTCTGCCCGCCAAACACCGCCAGCGCGCCACGACGTCCCACGAGCGGATTCTCGACATCGGAGAGTACGACGATGCTCGCGCCGTCCAGCGCTTGTACTGCCGGAGCCAGATCAACGCTCGTCACCCGCTCAAGACCCGCGAGCCCCGGTGCGGCATCGCAGCCCTGATCATCGACCACGCGCGCGCCGAGCGCCTGCAGCATACCGGCACCGCCATCGTTGGTAGCACTGCCACCCAAACCAATATAGATAGTCTTCGCCCCGGCGCGAACCGCACGGAGCATGAGCTCGCCCACGCCATAGGTCGAGGCAGCCAGCGCCGCCGACTCCGTGCAGGGCGAATACCCAATGCCCGCAGCCTCGGCCATCTCAATGACCGCCGATTCGCGCTCGCCATCCACCAGCATCCGAGCGGACACGCGATCGCGCAGAGGCCCTGCGACCTCGCAGGTCACAAGCTCGCCACCGCACGCGGCAACGGCATCGAGCGTACCCTCGCCGCCGTCCGCCAGCGGTAGCGCGCTCACCTCGGCATCGGGCCATACGCGACGCACGCCCTCGGCAACCGCCGACTCCGCCTGCGCGCTCGACACGCTGCCCTTAAAGGAGTCGATTGCCAGCAACACGCGACGCGGTCGGCGCCGCACAGGACCAAAGTCGACTGCCGCGCCAGTATCCTCATTGGTACCAGCCAGCGCCGCGGCATGAGCGGCATGCGCCTCAAGATCGGACCCACAGCCGCAGCCGCAACCATCCCCACCGCGCAAACCGGCAAAATAGCTGCTCAGCACCTCGCGGCACTCGTCTACCAGCACGCCGGCCGTCACATTAAAGCGATGATTCAGACGCGAATCGGCATTGAGGTCGAACAGCGAGCCCAGCGCGCCCGCCTTGGCATCGGCCGCGCCATACACGCATCGCCCCACGCGCGCGTTGACCATAAGGCCCGCGCA
>CAKUCJ010000262.1 GCA_934643435.1 uncultured Collinsella sp. | reverse complement strand
CCGGTAAAGGTGAGCTGGGCGTGACGGCGCGACACGTTGGGGTCGCGCAGGGCGATGTCGGAAACCGAGCGCTCGCGGCCGATGGTCACCTGCGCGGAGGTGATGCTGTGGCTCTCGCCGCTCACGACGTCGACAAGCTGGGCGAGCGGGCGCTGCGGGGCGCGGGGGCTTGCCATGTTGGAGGCGATGCTGGCCGCGGCGCCAAGGCCCACGGCGGCGCCGGTTGCGGCTGCTCCGCCCATGCCGGCAAGCGCGTCGCGCGAGACGGTCTGGGGCACGGGAATGGGTGCGGCGGCGGGATCGGGGACGTTGGGCGCAAAGGGATCGGCTGCGGCGAGCGGGTCGGGAACGGCGGCGCGGGGTGCCGGCTGCTGCTGCGGCATGGCAGCGGGGCGCTGCTGCGGGGCGGCGAACTGCTGCTGGCCGGCGCGCGGAGCGCTGGCGGCACGGCTCGCGGCCGAGTTGTTCTGGCCCAGACCATTTTGGTAGGCGCGCTCTTCCTCATACAGGCGGCCGAGCGTGGGGGCATCGACGTTCTCGGCAAAGACCGAGAACTTGCCGGCGCGCAGCTGCGGGTCGATCATAAAGCGAACGAGGGGCTCGCCGACAAAGACGTAGCGACGCTTTTCGGCCTGCGCCTTCACAAACTCGCGGACCTCGCGCGAAAGCTCGGGGTAGAACGGGGCGAGCATGGGATCGTCGTCGGCGGCGATCAGGATGGTATAGAGTGCCGGCGCGGTGTTGACGCCGTTGATCACCAGAGTCTGATCCTCCATGTCGCGAGCGGCCTGCTTGGCAAGCTTCTTAAAGGAGAACGGGGCACGGGTGGCACCGAAGATGCCGGCCACGTGGTCCTCGAAGATGTTCAGGAAGTTCACGAAAGATCACTCTCCGTATAGGTTCTTTGGTATCCGAGCAAATAAAGGCATATCCCAACGATTATAGAGGATAGGGTTCCCGCAACCGCCGCCTTGGCGACGACCGCACCCGCAAGGCTGGCAATTTCCATATGGTGTGCAAGACAGAGTGACGCCGCCGAGCCGATGCCGGCGACGGCAATCGCGGCGATTGCGGCGAGATTCGACCCCTGCTCGGCGCGCTTGGCATGGGCGTTAAGCAGCAGCGATGTTACCGCAGCCGTTGCCGCGACCAGTGCAATCGCAGCGAGAAGGAGCGCGTCTCCCAGCGCTGCGGCCACGTTGCCGAGCCCCAGCACGCCTCCGGTGGAGAGGGCGACCGTGGCCAGGCGGGCAAAGAGTGCGCCCATGCCCGTAGCTGCCGCGGCGCTTGTCGGACCGAGCCAAAAGGCCGCGATGCCTGCGGCGACCCCGGCTGCCAGGAAGGTGTCGCTGGTCAGGCAACCGAGTGCGAGCGCGCAGGTGAGCGCGGTGCTCGCAGCGGCCTCGGTGCGGCCCCAGGCAATCCACCAGCCGGACATGGCGGCGGCAAAGATTACCGCGACGGGCAGCATCGATAGGATGCCCTGCGCTTGCATGGTGGCGTTGGCCATGAGCACCAAAAAGCCCACGGCAGAGATGGCAGAGCCAATCTGCGGGGCCAGGCCGGCGGCCGCACCAATAGCGATGGCTGCGACGACCAGACCGGGAAGTGCCGCGACGCCCGCTGCCTGCATCAGTAAAAAGCTAAAGGTGGCACACGTTAGCGCCGAGATGGCGCGTATGGCGTAATCGCGTGCGCAGCTCCAGCGCGTACCCGCCCAGCCAAGTGCGGGGTCGACCTCGATGGCGTTGTCCTCGTAGGGTAACGACTCCATATCGTCGGCCGCGTGCTCGTCATTCGAGAGCTCGCCCACCATTTGCTCCAGGCTGCGGCGGCCTTCGCGCACGCTGCCCAGACCGGAGAGTAGGCGGTCGCAAAACGCCTCGATGTTGTTGGGGCGGTCTTGCGGCATGGGGGAGAGCGCGCTCATCAGCGCGGCCTCGGCCCCCGGGGGAAAGTGCGGGATGAGCTCGCTGGGGTAGGCGGCGCCGCCGATGATGCGGTCGAGCGAGTCGGCGGGCGTGGCCGCCATAAAGGGGGCGTTGCCGCACAGGCCCTCGTAGATGACGCAGGCGAGGGCAAAGACGTCGGCGCGCTCGTCGACCGTGCCGGTCTCGATATCGAGCTGCTCGGGCGGCATGTAGCCGATGGTGCCGCCGCGCGAGCCGCCAAAGCCGCCGGCAGACGACAGCCGCGCCATGCCAAAGTCGGTGAGCTTTACATTGCCCGAGTGGTCGATGAGCACGTTGGCGGGCTTTATGTCCAGGTGAAGTACACCGTTGTTATGCGCGAAGGTGAGCGCCTGGCCTAGGGCGTCGGCAATGGCCGCGGCCTCGTCAAAGGTGAGCGAATGGCCGTCCACGCGATGCAGGAACTCGGCAAGCGACATGCCGTCGACATACTCCATGACCAGGTAGGCATAGGCGGTGTCGTGCGTAAAGTCGATAACCTGCACGATATTGGGATGTTGAAGCATGGCGGCGGTGTGCGCCTCGCGCAGTACATCCATGATGTCGCTGGCGGGCATGCCGGCGCCGTTGATAAGGGGGATACGCTTAATGGCCACGCGGCGGCGCAGATGCGTGTCGCGGCAGATCTCGATGGAACCAAAGCCGCCGGTCGCAAGCGTCTCGAGCGGCTGGTACCGCTTGAGCAGCTCGCGAGAGCTGGTGCCCTCCAAGGGAACGTCCGGCGAGAACCGGGCGGTATGTTGCGAGAAAAGCGGCATGGCCAACC
>CAKUCJ010000261.1 GCA_934643435.1 uncultured Collinsella sp. | reverse complement strand
TCGTAGTAGCGCGCGTGCTGCTCGGAAAGGTCGACGTCGATGTAGGCCTTCCAGTCGGGCTCGCCCTTCGCGGTAAAGGTGTCTGCCTTGTTGGAGTACGAGATCTCGATATCGCCGGTCTGCTTATTGTTGATGGCGTCTTCGACCTGCTTGGCGAGCGTTTTGCTGTCGATGGACCAACCAAAGTCGCCGCCCTCGACGACGCACTCCTTGCCGTCGGCGCGCGTCCACCAACGCGTGGTGCCTATGGTGTTAAAGCTGTTGGCGAGCTCGGCCGCCCAGCTGCTGATCTGTGAGGTGTCGAGCGTGGGGTTGGCCGGGTCGGCAAAGCTGATCCATTGCAGCACCGAGCTGCCGTCGACCTTGCCGGCCTCCTCACCGTTGAGCTTGAGGCTCACGTTGACGCCCAGGAAGTTGTTGGCGGCGTCGCACGCGGCCTGAATCTGGTCGTTGGTGAGTGTGCCGTTGAGAGGCTCGTAGGCATCGTTGCCGATCTTAGTGATGTCGACGGACTCGGCCAGCGATGCAAGCTCGAGCTCGGCATACTTGATCACGTGCTCGCGATTGAGCTTCTCGTTGGAGCGGGCCTTCTCCACGGTGAACTTGCCGGCCTCCTCGTCATAGGAGCTTGCGGCCTCAAAAGTGCCCGTGCGGCCCTCGTTAAAGGCGTCGATGGCGCTGCCCAAGTCTTCCTCGAACTGCTTTTGGTCAAAGGCGTCGGAAAGCATGGACAGATCGACCTTTTTATCGAGATCGATCGTTTCTTTCTCGGTGGCGGCATCGGTTTTACCGGTGAGCGACGCGACAAGGCGGGAGGGCCAAAGCAACGGCTCGTTAGCCTCGATGATCTTGCGTGCCGCGGCCTCGCCGTCGACGATAGGCTCGTCGGATTCGGGCTGGTAGGTCCAGCTAAAGTCGTCGCCCGACACGGTGAGCTTGTAATGCTTCCATGCCGAGTTGACTTTGGTGGCGGCAGACGAGGCGTTTGAGAACGAGACATCGACGCCGGCGATCGTGGTGTTGGGGTAGGCGACCTGCGAGAAGGCTACGACGCCGACGATGTACACGATGGCGACGAGACCCAGGACCACAAAGAGGGTCGTCTTTCCGCCGAGTTTTTTGCTGCTGTTCGGTTTTTGGGCGGCGTTGTGGTTGCCGCGTGTGTGCGACGGCGCTTGCCTGGGCGTGTTGCCGTTTGCGGCGTGCTGTTGATGCTGCTGACCCGGGCGCCGGGAGGCGTTTGACGCACCGCGCTGCTGACTGTGGTTTGGTGCAATCGGACGCGGCGACTGGACACCACCTGCAGGCCTGGAGGGCTGTTGCGGGTCGGGGATCAGTTGGGTGCGGTCGTTTTGCGACATCGTATGCATATCCTTCGAGTTTCGCCTTGCGGCTCATCGTGTTTTTACTGGGCTTGCATTATAGCGATTGCACTGTTGTTTGTGGCATGAAAACAGTGTCATTGGAGATAGGTGGGACAAATGTCCCACCTATAAAAGGTACGTTTGAACGCTATCCGCACACGCCGCATTTGGCGCAGGCCGAAAGCGCGGCCGGAGCCTGCGCGATACCGCCCTTGGCCGTCTCGCGCAGCGTTGCCGGCAGCGCGTGACCTACCGACAGCATGACGTGAGCCATCTGGTCAAACGGTACCAGGCTCTTGATGCCGGCAAGTGCGAGCTGGGCCGAGCTAAAAGCCGCAGCCACTCCGATGGCGTTGCGGTTTTGACAGGGCACCTCGACCAAGCCGCCCACGGGGTCGCACACGAGGCCAAGCAGGTTGCTTAGTGCGATGGAGCTGGCGTCGAGTGCCTGCTCCGGCGTGCCGCCCAGCATCTGAACCAGCGCGGCGGCGGCCATGGCGGCGGCGCTTCCCACCTCGGCTTGGCATCCGCCCTCGGCGCCGGCGACGCAGGCGCTCGTGGTGAGGTTGAGGCCGATGGCGGCGGCACAGTAGAGGGCGTCCATGACCTGCTCGTCGTCGAGCTGCAGGTGGTCGGCGAGTGCCAGCACGCAGCCGGGAACGACGCCTGCGGAGCCGGCCGTGGGGGCGGCGACGATCACGCCCATGGTGGCGGAGCGCTCGAGCACGGCCATGGCGCGGGCCACGGCATCGGTCTGGACGGCGCCCATTAAGCTGGAGCTCAGGTCGTTGCGGCCGGTGGCATCGACGAGCTTCGCCTCGCCACCGATCAAGCCGCCGAGCGAACGCTGCGGATTGGCGATGGGGGCCGTGGTCTCGTCCTTCATGACTTCGAGCACGCGGCGCATGGCGGCGACGGCGTGCGCCTCGCCGGTGAGGCGCGCCTCGCGCACGGCCATGACGGCGCCGATGTTGAGCCCTAGCTCCTCGCAGGCGTCGAGCAGCTGCTCGCCGTCGTCGAAAATCTCCTTGGCCGATACGCCGGGGGAGAGCGACGAGGCCGAACCGGGGAGTTCAATAAAGGTGGCGTAGTCGACATTGTCGAGCTTACGCAGCATGGGGATGACGGTGTCGTCGGGCGCGCCGTCGGTCTCAAAGACGGAGTAGGCCTGGCCGCCCACTTCGGTGCGGTAGGTACGGCAGAAGGCGATGTTCACGTGGGCGTAGGCGAGCAGGTTGGTGAGCGCGGCGAGCACGCCGGGAACATCCTGATGCGCCACGAAGAGCGTGGAATACATGCCTGAGATGTCGACGCCGACGCCGTTGATACGGCTGATGCGCATCTTGCCGCCGCCCAGGCTTTCGCCGCGGACCTGTGCC
>CAKUCJ010000260.1 GCA_934643435.1 uncultured Collinsella sp. | reverse complement strand
GTACCCGTCCGCATGTGCGATAATGTCGAACGATATGCACGAATTGACCACCGCGCCGCCGAGCCCCGCGCCCGGCCGCGCTCTCACCATATGCGAAGGAGTCCCATGGCATCCAAATACTCCATGAACGACCGTCCCAGCTGGCCGCGCCGCGCCATCGTTACCGCCGGCGAGCCCTACGGCAACAAAGGCCTGCACTTCGGCCACGTTGGTGGCGTCTTTGTCCCCGCCGACTTCTTCGCCCGCTTCCTGCGCGACCGCCTGGGCCGCGAGAACGTAATCTTCACCTCGGGCACCGACTGCTACGGCTCGCCCATCATGGAGAGCTACCGCAAGCTCAAGGAGAACGAGGGCTACGACAAGTCCATTAGCGAGTACGTCGAGTCCAACCACTCCCGCCAGGCCGCGACCCTCAACAACTACAACATCAGCTGCGACATCTACGGCGGCTCGGGCCTTGAGCCGGCCGTCCAGATCCACAACGAGGTGACCGCCGAGATTATCGAGCGCCTGCACGAGCAGGGCACCATCTCCAAGCGCTCCACCCTGCAGTTCTACGACGCCAAGGCCGGCACGTTCCTCAACGGCCGCCAGGTCATCGGCCGCTGCCCCATCCAGGGCTGCAAGTCCGAGAAGGCCTATGCCGACGAGTGCGATCTGGGCCACCAGTTTGAGCCCGAGGAGCTCATCGCGCCCAAGAGCCAGCTCACCGGCGAGGTGCCCGAGCTGCGCCCGGTCGACAACCTCTACTTCGACCTGCCGGCCTACCTCGACTTTATGAAAACCTACACCGCCAAGCTCGCCCAGAACCCGCAGGTTCGCTCCGTGGTCTCCAAGACCATGGAGGAGTGGCTGCTGCCGGCTCAGCTCTACATTCAGAACAAGTTCCGCGAGGCCTTCGACGCCGTCGAGGATCAGCTGCCCGAGCACACCGTGCTGGAGCCCGAGGGCAACAAGAGTAGCTTCACCGTCACCTTCCCCAGCTGGAAGGAGCGCGACGACGCCCACGCGGTACTCGCCAACGGCGGCGTGCGCTTCCGCAGCGGCAAGGCGCTCGTGCCCTTCCGCATCACCGGCAACATCGACTGGGGCGTCCCGGTGCCTCAGGTCGACGGTGTCTCCGACGTCACCTGCTGGTGCTGGCCCGAGAGCCTGTGGGCGCCCATCAGCTATACCCGCACCGTGCTCGCGCGCGACGCCAAGGCCGCCGGCGTGACCGAGGGTGTCGCCGCCCAGGACGCCGCCCTCATGGGCGAGCCCGCCGCCGATTCGACGCAGGTGCCCGCGCCCGCCTATCAGCACAGCTCGCTCGACTGGCGCGACTGGTGGTGCTCGGACGACGCTCAGATCTACCAGTTCATCGGCCAGGACAACATCTACTTCTACTGCATCGCGCAGACCGCCATGTGGGAGGCCCTGGGTTGGGACCTTACGCAGAGCACCGTCAGCGCCTGCTATCACCTGCTCTACATGGGCAAAAAGGCCAGCTCGTCCTCGCAGACGCCTCCCCCGCCGGCCGACGACCTGCTCAACCACTACACCTGCGAGCAGATGCGCGCGCATTGGCTGTCGCTCGGCCTGTCCGAGAAGCCGGTGAGCTTTAGCCCCAAAGCATACGACACGCGCGTGACCGGCAAGGACAAGGACGGCAACGAGGTGCGTGCCTGCGACGACAAGCGCGTCATCGACCCGGCCCTCAAAGAGAGCGCCCTTTTGACTGGCGTGTTCAACCGTCTGGCCCGCAGCTGCTTCTACGGCGTCGCCGTCAAGGAGGGCGACGAGAGCCCCTACCGCAACGGCTGCGTCCCCGCCGGTGCCGCCTCTGCCGCCGTGGTCGAGGCCGCCGAGCAGGCTGCCCTCGCCTTTGAGCAGGCCATGTACAAGTTCGAGACGCACCGCGCGCTCGCCGTGTGCGACGACTACCTGCGCGCCGCTAACAAGCGCTGGAGCGACGCCTCCAAGGCCGCCAACAAGCTCGAGGGCGAGCCGGCCAATGCCGCGATGACGCAGGCCCTCGTCGACGCCTTTACCGAGCTGCGCGTGGCGACTGTCCTGATGCACGGCATCGTGCCGGCCGGCTGCGAGCTCATCTGCGAGTACTTCGACGTCGATCCGGTCGCGTTCTTTAGCTGGGACAACATCTTTACTTCGACAGACGAGTTCGTGGAGAGCCTGGGCGAGAAGCCCGGCGAGCACCGCGTAAAGCCGCTGCCCCCGCGCTTCGACTTCTTCAGCAAGCACGAGAGCCAGTACTAAAACACTCGACATGTAATGGAATGGGAAGGAAAGACGGATGTCCAAGCCGCGTCGTCGTAAGCAGAAAAAGCAGGTCAAGGCCGAGCTCAAGCTCAGGCAGTTTGCTGCTACCGAGCTTTCCGATCAGCTTGCCGCCCTTCCCTGCGCCGCCGACCTGCCGCGCTTTATGGTCGACACGGTCGCCGGCGCCTATACGTCCACCGATGCCGAGCTCATGATCGAGGGCTTTGGTGCCGCGGCCACACGCCCGGTCACGCTGCGCGCCAATACGCTTAAGGCGACCGCCGAGGACATTGCCGCCGCGCTCGACGCCGCCGGCATCGCCCACAACCCCGTCGCCTGGTACCCGAACGCCTTCATCCTGCCCGAAGCCCAGGTTTCCGACCTGTGGGACCTCGACATCTACCGCGACGGAAAAATCTACCTGCAGAGTCTGTCGTCCATGATGCCTCCGTTGGTCCTGGGCGCCCAGGCCGGCGAGGACATCCTGGACAT
>CAKUCJ010000259.1 GCA_934643435.1 uncultured Collinsella sp. | reverse complement strand
AAGAGTAAAACATTTAGTAAACAGAACAAAACGAAACATGCGTCTGTTTACTGAACATGTGACTAGGGGAGGACGTACATGGATAAGATCAAGCTCGGTTTTGTGCCCACGCGCCGCAGTATCTTTAGCGCGCCGGACGCGATCAAGTACCGCGGCCTGACGGCTGATCGCCTGCGCGAGATCGGCGTCGACATCGTGGATATCGACGACATCAACGACGAGGGCCTGCTGTTCGACGACAGCCATATCGCGCCTATCGTCGAGAAGTTCCGCGCCGAGGGCGTCGACGGCATCATGCTGTGCCACGCCAACTTTGGCACCGAGTACGTTTGCGCCCGCCTTGCCCGCGAGCTCGGCCTGCCCGTGCTGCTGTGGGGCCCGCGCGATGAGCGCCCCGAGCCCGACGGCACCCGTCTGCGCGACAGCCAGTGTGGCCTGTTCGCCACCGGCAAGGTGCTGCGCCGCTTCCAGGTCCCCTTCACCTACATGACCAACTGCCGCCTGACCGATCCCGAGTTCGAGCGTGGCGTCTGGGACTTCCTGGCCGTGTGCAACGTCGTTAAGACCTTCAAGCACACCCGCATCCTGCAGATGGCCACCCGTCCGTTCGACTTCTGGTCGACCATGTGCAACGAGGGCGAGCTGCTCGAGAAGTTCAACATCCAGCTTTCGCCCATCCCCATGACCGAGCTTGTCCAGGCCGTGCGCGACGCCCAGGCCGACGAGCAGGCCATGGCAGCCATGCTCGCCCACATTAGCGACAGCTTTGAGATCTGCATCCCCGAGGACAAGGTCCCCGCGGTCGCTGGACTCGCCATCGCCATGAAGCGCCTGGTCGAGAAGTACGGCTGCAACGCCGGCGCCATCCAGTGCTGGAACGCCCTGCAGGACGAGCTGGGCATTATGCCCTGCGCCGCCAACGCCATCCTCAACGAGATGGGCATCCCCGTCGTCTGCGAGACCGACATCCACGGCGCCATCACCGCGCTCATGGTCGAGGCGGCCGACCTGGGCCGTCACCGTGGCATGTTCGCCGACTGGACCGTCCGCCATCCCGACAACGAGAACGGCGAGCTGCTGCAGCACTGCGGCCCCTGGCCCTGCAGCTGCGCTGCCGTCAAGCCCAAACTCACCTACCCGCTGGCTTTCGATCACCCCGGCGCGCTGACGGCCGAGGCCAAGCACGGCGACCTCACCCTTGCCCGCTTTGACGGCGACAACGGCGAGTATTCGCTGCTGCTGGGCAACGCCCGCGGCATCGACGGCCCGGCCGGTATGGGCACCTACCTGTGGGTCGAGGTCGAGAACCTCAAGCGCCTCGAGGCCAAGATCGTCGAGGGCCCCTACATCCACCACTGCGTGGCCATCCATGCCAACGTGGTGCCGGTGCTCTATGAGGCATGCAAGTACATCGGCATTGCCCCCGACCTGTACGACCCCATCGAAGAAGACGTCAAAGCCTACCTGCGAGGAGAGTAGAAATGGCAACTATCGAAGAGCTTGAGTCCCTGCGCTGGGACCTTCGCCGCGATTGCGTCGACATCATCATGGCCGGCGCCGGCGGCCACATCGGCGGCGACATGTCGGTGATCGATGCGCTCATGACCCTCTACGCCAACCATCTGAACATTTCGCCCGAGACCGTCGACGATCCCAACCGCGATCGCTTCGTGCTCTCCAAGGGCCACGCCATGGAGGCCTACTACGCGGTGCTGTGCCACGAGGGCTATCTGGACCTCGATGACGTCAAGGCCCGCTTCTCCAAGTTCGGCAGCCCCTACATTGGTCACCCCAACAACAAGCTCAAGGGCATCGAGATGAACTCGGGCTCGCTGGGTCACGGTCTGCCCGTCGCGGTGGGCATGGCGCTCGCCGGCAAGATGGACGGTCGCGACTACCGCGTCTACACCATCATGGGCGACGGCGAGCTTGCCGAGGGCTCGGTCTGGGAGGGTGCCATGAGCGGCGGCAACTACCAGCTCGATAACCTGTGCGCGCTCGTGGACCGCAACCGCCTGCAGATCAGCGGCAGCACCGAGGACGTTATGAAGCAGGATTCGCAGGAGGAGCGCTGGGCCGCCTTCGGTTGGAACGTGCTGTCCATTCCGGGCAACGACGTCCAGGCCATTGACGCCGCACTGACGCTTGCGGCCGAGACTAAGGGCAAGCCCACGGTCATCATCCTCAACACGGTGAAGGGCTATGGCTCGCCGGTTATGGAGGACAAGGCCAGCTGGCACCACCACCTGCCCAACGACGAGGAATACGCCCAGATCATCGCCGATTTCGCTGCCCACAAGGAGGCCATCAATGGCTAACAAGATCGCCAACCGCAAGGTTATCTGCGACACGCTGCTCGAGGCCGCCGCAACTGATAAGGACATCGTCGTCCTGTGCTCCGACTCCCGCGGCTCCGCGTCGCTCACGCCGTTCTTCGATCAGTATCCCCAGCAGTCCGTTGAGGTCGGCATTGCCGAGCAGGACCTGGTGAGCATCGCCGCCGGCATGGCCTCGTGCGGCAAGAAGGCCTGGGCCGCCTCACCGGCTTCCTTTGTGACCACGCGTTCGTATGAGCAGTGCAAGGTCGACGTTTCGTACTCCAACACCAACGTCAAACTCATCGGCATTTCGGGCGGCGTGTCCTACGGCGCCCTGGGTATGAGCCACCATTCCGCGCAGGATATCGCCGCCATGAGCGCGATCCCCAACATGCGCGTGTATCTGCCGAGCGACCGCTTCCAGACCGCCGAGCTCGTGCGCGC
>CAKUCJ010000258.1 GCA_934643435.1 uncultured Collinsella sp. | reverse complement strand
GCCCCGCGCACCGTTGCCGTCTATGCCGCCATGGGCTCCGAGGTTGATCCTGCCGCTTTTGCCATCGCTGCCGCCGACCGCGGCTGGCGCGTAGCCTATCCGTGCATGCTCTCGGCAGCCGACGCTGCGGCTTGTGGCCAGCGCATGTGCATGCGAGTAGTCGCCGCCGGCGACGTCGGCACTGCTCCGCTCATCGCTCACCCCACGCGAGCCTTTGCTGCCATGGACATCGACAGCGACCGCTTCCCTATCGTGCCTGCCGAGGCACTCGACATGGTCGTTGTGCCGCTCGTAGCCTTCGATCGCACCGGCGCACGTCTGGGTTACGGCGGCGGCTGCTATGACCGTTACCTGCCCACGCTCTCGGCATCGTGCCAAATCATCGGCATCGCCTTTGACGAGCAGTGCGTCGACCGCGTCCCCACCGACGCCCACGACCTGCCGCTACCCAGCATCATCAGCGCCTAAATTCCGTCGTATCGCACCCCACAAAATGAGAGTGGAAAATCTCCCACTTTGGACCTGCTATCGAGCCAAAAGTGGGAAATTTTCCACCCTCATCGTGTGAACGTCCGATTTTCCACGCTCGTGTGTCCAGATTTCCACGCTCGTCGCGCGCTACAGCCACAGCAGCAGCCACGGCATCGCAGCCGCCTAGTGCTCCTCGCCGGCTCGGGCTAGGTCGTAGGGCGTTGTCTGGTAGACGTAGTAGTTGAGCCAGTTGGTGTAGAACAGCTGAGCCTGGCTGCGCCAGACGTTGCGCGGCTCGGCCGTGGGGTCGTCGTTCGGGAAGTAGTGCGCCGGCACCTCCGGGTTGAGCCCGCGCTTCACGTCGCGCTCGTACTCCAGGCGCAGCGTGTCGGTGTCGTACTCGGGGTGGCCAAAGACAAAGAAGCGGCGGCTGTCGACCGACTTGACGATGTACAGGCCCACCTCGTCGGACACGGCAACGACCTCGAGCTGAGGCTCGGCCTCCACGTCCTCGCGGCGCACATCGGTGTTGCGCGAGTGAACGGCATAGAAGCGATCGTCGAAGCCGCGTACCAGCGGGCTTTGCGGCTTCACCAGATGATGCTCGAACACGCCGCTCGCCTTAGCCGGCAGGTCATGCTTCTGAATGCCGTAGTGGTGATACAGGCCCGCCTGCGCGCCCCAGCAAATGTGCAGCGTGGAATGCACGTGCGTGGTGGACCAATCCATGATCTGGCAGAGCTCGGGCCAGTAGTCGACCTCCTCGAACGGCATCTGCTCCACCGGCGCGCCCGTGATGATCAGGCCGTCGTAGTGGATGTCGCGGATGTCGTCGAACGTGCGGTAGAACGTCTCCAGGTGGCCGGCGCTCACGTGCGTGGCCTCGTGCGTTTTAGTGCGTAGCAGGTCCACCTCCACCTGCAGCGGCGTGTTGGAGAGCTTGCGCATGATCTGCGTCTCGGTGGCAATCTTGGTGGGCATGAGGTTGAGGATGAGCACGCGCAGCGGGCGGATGTCCTGGTGCAGCGCGCGGTACTCGGTCATGACAAAGATGTTCTCGCTCTCGAGCTGCGCAGCGGCAGGGAGGGCGTCGGGAATGCGAATGGGCATGGATGCTCCTTACGAGTCAGTTGCAGCTATGGTACAACGAGCGGCCCCACCCGCGCGAGCACATCGCCCCATGATGCCGTCAACGGCCCAAAACGCCCCAAAAGTAGAAATTGAGGCATATCCCAAAAATCTACCGCACTTTAGCCTAGCAAAGTAACAGCAGGACGCTACAATGGTTCGACGCGAAAAACTCGGCCGAAAGGATACTCATATGTACCAGACGCGTAAGATCGGTGTGGTCGGCCAGGGCCACGTAGGAGCACATGTCGCCAACAGCCTGCTTATGCAGGGCATTGCCGACGAGCTGTACCTGTGCGATATCAATGAGGCCAAGGTGACGTCCGAGGTTCAGGACCTGCGCGACTCCCTTTCGTTTGTCCCGTACAACACCAAGATCGTCAACTGCTACGACCACTACGAGGAACTGGCCTGCTGCGACGTCATCGTCAACGCCGCCGGCAAGGTCGCGCTGGCCGCCGGCAACCGCGACGGCGAGCTGTTCTTTACCACCGACGCCGCCCGCACCTTTGCCAAGCGCATCGTCGACGCCGGCTTCGACGGCATCTTCGTGAGCATCTCCAACCCCTGCGACGTCGTGTGCACCGAGCTGTGGCACCTGACCGGCTACGATCCCAAGAAGATCATCGGCTCGGGCTGCGGTCTGGATTCTGCCCGCCTGCGCACCGAGATCTCCAAGAAGGTCGGCGTGAGCCCCAAGTCCATCGACGCCTACATGATCGGCGAGCACGGCTTTAGCCAGCTGGCCGCCTTTAAGGCCGCAACCATCGCCGGCAAGAGCCTGACCGAGCTTCAGGCCGAGAACCCCGACAAGTACGCCTTCGACCACATGGAGGTCGAGGAGCTCGCGCGCAAGGGCGGCTATGTGACCTACCAGGGCAAGCAGTGCACCGAGTACGCCGTCGCCAACTCCGCCGCGCGCGTCTGCGCCGCCGTGCTGCACAACGAGCACGCCGTGCTTTCCGCCTCCACGCTTATGACCGGCCAGTATGGCGAGGAAGGCATCTTCACCTCCCTGCCGTGCGTGATCGGCGCCGAGGGCGTCGAGGAGGTCTACACGCTCGACCTGTCCGAGCACGAGCTCGAGGGCTTCCACAAGAGCTGCCAGCACATCCGCGACAACATCGCCCAGCTCGACTGGTGGGACGCCGAGGCCTACGACGC
>CAKUCJ010000257.1 GCA_934643435.1 uncultured Collinsella sp. | reverse complement strand
GGTGCCTAAAGGCGCCCAGTCGGCCACAAAAGCCATCAAGCTCTTCCTTGGTGGGCAGGGAGCCCGTGATAAGCAGATAGGCGACCTCTTCGTAGCCGTAGCGATTCTCGGCTTGGGCGTTGTTGACCAAGTCCTCGATGCTGTAGCCGCGCAGCGTGAGCTTGCCCTGGTCGGGTACGACCTTGCCGTCGACCTTGTTGTAGCCGTGCACGTCCGAGATGCGGGTAAGGCCCGCGACCACGCCCGAACCGTCGGCATTGCGCAGGCCGCGCTTGACGTTGTGCTCGACAAACAGATCCTCGTCGTAAGGGTCAGTTGGCAGGCCATAGTAGAGATTTTCGCTTTCGGGCGAAATCTGGCGGCTTGCTTCGTAATCTAGAACCAGGCGGCTCAGGTGGTCGTCGAAGCGGTAGTAGATTTTCTTGGCGTCGTAGGCCATGCGCGCTCCTCTCCGGGCCGCATTGGGGTGGCGTGCTTGGGCGCGCGCGTCAGGCTATCCCCAGCGGCCTGTTCGCTACAGGCGGTACATAAAGTTAAAGACGTCCTCGCGCTGGATGGACACGTTGACGCCCGAAAGCTCGCCGGCCTCGGCCAGGGCCTTCTGCAGCTCGGCGAAGTCGAGCTTGGACTCGGCGGTGTCGGCCAGCATGGTCATGGTGAAGATGTCCTCGATAATGGACTGCGTAATGTCGCGGATGTCGACGTTGGCCTCGCCCAGAACACGGGTGACGCCGGCGACGATGCCGGGGCGGTTCTTGCCAAGGACGGTGATGACGATACGGGAGGACGAGATCTCGGCCATGGGAAACCCTTTCGCGTGGTTGCGGCGCGCGGGGCGCTCCGCTACGGTACAGTGTTCATCATTGTACCTGTCTGGCGCAAAAAAGGGGTCGCTCGCTGCGGCGTTACATGTCTGCAACATGAGCGTGAGGGGGCAGGCCGCATGGGGAAGAGCCGTCTGGCGCGCGTCCAGCTCGTGTTGGGTTGATTTCCGAACTCAGCCGAACACATCGAGCGGATAGGCCGTTCCCGCAGTCAGCCGAACGCCTCCGACCGCTGATTCCAAACTGAAAACGGGGGGCATCCCCCACTATTCGGTAGGGGATACCGCTCCGCGGCGCATGCCGCGGGCGGCGCCCCTATCGGACCACCGTGACCTCAGTTGGGATGGGCCCAGCACTGCCGCGTACTCGGTGAGCTAGAGCCAACTGTTCGTCTTCACGTCGCGTATGGCGATATTTCGGTCGTCCGGCTCGGTGATGCCGTAGCCGAACGCCTGGAGCGTCTCGATGGACTCCTGGATCCTCTGTTGGAACATGGGACCCGGATCGACCCTCGGCCCGAGGTGCCCGCGCCAAAGGCACGGCGTGGCGCGCAGCATGTTATGGATTTTGGAGATGGGCTCGATGTCGGCGTAGACGTTGAGCGTCGCCATGGCGTCCTTGTGGCCGAGGATCGATTGGAGCGCCTTGATATCGCCGCCTTGGCGGATCCACTGCGTTGCGAACGTGTGGCGAAGGCCGTGGAACGTGATCAGCTCGTCGTTGGTGCCCATGAGGCCGTTGGTCTCCGAGAACGTCTTGAACGCCCTGCGGATATAGCTTGTCGTCGCGAAGGTCGCGCCCGGCTCCGACAGGATGTAGCAGTCCCCGATCTCGACCGCCCCGGTAAGGCCGCGCAAGCGCAGCTTTCCGCAGTCGATCTCGTGGGTCTCCTTCAGGAAGGGGAGTAGGCCGACCGGGTCGATGGGGATACCCCTGGCGTCATGGGTCTTGGTGTCCTTGATGAACGAACCCATTCCCTTCGCGTACGCCGCCGAGTGTCTGATCGAGATCAGGCCCGTCTCGAAATCCACATCGCACCACCGAAGGCCGCAGACCTCGCCGATTCGCATCCCCGTGTGCAGGGCGAGTACGACCGCCCTCTAATCCTCGGCGGACCAATCGAGTCCGAACTCCTTTCGGGCATCCTCTTCGCTCATGACTTCGAGAAGGTCTCCGGGTTGGCAACGAAGGGCGAGGCATAGCTGCTCGAGTGTGTTGAAGCGAATGCCGCGAATATGCCCTTTTTTAATACGGGACAGGTTCACGGGCGTGGTTCCAATCCTTTCGGCAAGTTCGTTCGAGGAAATCTTTCGCTCGGCCATGATCTTGTCGAGGCGAACAATTACGGGCATGACGTGTCCTTACGCAATCTCGTCGGAGTCGAGGTACAGCTCTCGGGCGTACAAGAAGAGCTGGGAAAGCATGAACAGGACGATGCCGAGAACCAGAGAGGTCCAGTCGAATGATGAAGCGATCTCTTGGGCGCCGACGGCCCCCTCGCCGCCAAACATCGAAACGGAGGTTTTGAGTGAGCCGGCGTAGAGGCTGGTGGCAGCTTGAACAACGAAGAGAATGCCGAGCACCTTCAAGCATGTCGCAGACCCTTTCTTGAAGGGGTCTCCGCTCTTGATCGTCCACACGAGAACGGCGCTGAGGATGGTCGTAGCGATACCGATGACGGCAGGGACCAATGTCGAGATCGCAAGGGCTGGATACGCGGGGGAGTCTGCAATTACAGGGTTGTCGAGCACTTCGATTGCTGGCTTTAAGGAGAACGCCACTTGTGCGATGGCGGTGACGCAAAGGGCCGCAGAGGCTATCGCACATGCGATGCGGAAGGAATGAAGCCGGGGAGTGCGATTGTCGGAACTCATAATAACCTCCGAAGAATTTAAAAAACTCAGGTTACTTTTTAACAGTTTATGTTAAATTGACTTTGCCG
>CAKUCJ010000256.1 GCA_934643435.1 uncultured Collinsella sp. | reverse complement strand
ATGTATAGCTACTACTATCGCCCCACGGGTATTGAGGCGATTGTTACCGGCGGCGGCATCACGCTCGTATTGTTCTTGGTGCTGACGGCGTTTGTCACGGTGTTCCTCACGGTTTTTGGCACGATGCTCAAGCATCGCGCTATTGGCTATTGGGTTGCACGCTATGCAAGTCAATGGGCCGATGAGGATAAGGATGATGTCCTGACCTTTGTACTGCCTTTCGAAAAGAAGGCCGCTCCTTCGGGTTATAGCGCTCCGGACGCTTCGCCGGCGCCTGCACCGGCGCCCGAGCCCGAGCCTGCGCCCGCCCCGACACCTGAGCCTGAGTCTGAGCCCGAGCCTGAGCCTGCGCCCGAGCCCGCTGCAAGCTCCGATGAGCTGCTGCAGTCCGCACCTGACGAGCAGGTCGCGCCGCCCTCAAGCGATGCTTCGGTCGATCAGTCTGAACACGGACTGGCTGAGGATAACAAGGAAGATTAAGCAAAAGGCACCCCGAGCACGTGAGCTCGGGGTGCCTTTTTCGTTTCGTTCGTATCGAGATGGAGAAAGGGGGTTTAAGAACAAAGTCTATGCGTAGGCCGATATCGCATGGACGGCCGTCGCCAAACGCGGCGGAAAAGGAGTGAGCACGGGCACTCGACGTTTCGCAAATGAAAGGAACAGTCATGTTTTGTGAGCATTGTGGATCACCCGTTTTGGACGAGGCCAAGTTTTGCCCCGTTTGCGGCACCCCGGTGAGCTCTGAGCCTGCGGCCCCGCAGCCCGGCCCCATTCAGCCCCATGACATGCAGGTTCAGCCATCCCCTGTGGTTTCGCAGGCTGGCTCCTCCGGCACACATCGCACAGGGCCTGGACCCGGGGCGCGTCATATGGACGCCGATCGTAGCTTCGTTAAGATTCTTTTGCTCTCATTCGTTACCCTCGGCATTTACGGTATCTATGCACTCAATAAGATTTCGCAGGATGTTGCCGTGATGTGCGCGGGCGACAATGATGAGATGCCCAGTTATCTCAAGGCGTTTCTGCTGTCGCTCATCACCTTTGGCATCTACGGCATCTGGTGGACGTATCGATTCGGCAACCGTCTGCAGAACAATGCCGCACGCTATGGGTTGAGTTTTTCGGAAAACGGAACGACGTTGTTGTTGTGGCAGCTTCTCGGGTCTTTGCTGTGCGGAATCGGCCCCCTGGTCGCCTTCTATCTGATCGTCAAGAACGTCAATGCTCTGTCTGCTTCCTATAACGCGCAGAACACATAACGCCCGGTCTTTTTGGGGCGGAGTAAAAATGGCAGAAAGAGCGCTTGGCAAATGAGCGGGGGCGGACGCCTTTCCAGCGTCCGCCCCCGCCTTGTAATCGTCTGTCGTCTACAGTCGTGCGGCGGCTACTCGCCGTGCTTTTCTTCGCGTCGTGCGGCGGTGCGCGCATCGTGGATGCCCTTGATTGCGGCATGGCGGGCGGTGCGGGCATCGTGCATGGCGTCGCGAGCTTCGGCGGCCGTTGCCTTGGCAGAGCGCAGTTTGGCGGCCAAGTCGGGATTAGTCTCGGCGACCGCGGCAATTGTGGGGCCGTCGAGCTCCTCTTGCGTGGGCTCAGCCAAAAAGTCGATGGCATACTGGGCGGCTACCATAGAGCCCTTTGCCAGCACGGTCTCGTCGATTTTGTAGAAGCAGGAGTGCTGGGCGTAGGTGGCGCCAATCTTGGGGTTGCGCGCGCCTACAAAAGCGAGCACGCCTGGCACGCGGCGCAGGTACTCCGAAAAGTCCTCGCCCGAAAGCGTGCCGCGGTAATGGCCCTGGCCGGTGGGGCCCAGACATTTGATTACGGCCTGGCGGCAGCGCTCGCTCGAGGCGACGTCGTTTTCGACCTTGTAATTGGCGATGGTATAGTCGGTGAGCTCGGCCTCGGCGCCCAGGGCTGCCGCGGTGTGCTCCACGATGCGTCGCATGAGCTCCGGCATTTCCTCATGGGTTGAATCGCCGTAGGTGCGCACCGTGCCAGCGAGGTAGGCCGTGCCGGCGATAACGTTGCGCGCGGTGCCGCCATGCAGCTCGCCGACGGTAATGACGGCCGGCTCGTAGGGGCTGATCTCGCGCGAGACGATAGTCTGCAGGGCGTTGACGATCTCGGCGGCAACCATAACGGCGTCGTGGCCGCGCTGGGGCATGGCGCCGTGGCATGAGGTGCCGCGTACGTCGATGCGGAACCAGTCGGTATTGGCCATGCGCGGGCCGGGCTCGCAGCTCACGGTACCGGCGTCGACTTCGCTCCAGATATGCGCGGCATAGGCGCCATCGACGCCGTCGAGCACGCCGGCGTTAATCATGAGCTTGGCGCCCTGGCCGTTTTCCTCGCTGGGCTGGAACACGATGCGGACCTCGCCGTGGATGTCATCGGTCATATGACGCAGGATCTGCAGCGTGCCGAGCATCATGGCGATGTGGCAGTCGTGGCCGCAGGCGTGCATGCAGCCTTCGTTGACGCTGGCGAACTCCTCACCGGTCTGCTCGGTGACGGGCAGGGCGTCGATGTCGGCGCGCAGCAGGATGCGGCGGCGCGGCGTGCCGTCCTCGCGGTAGGCGTCGGGCGCGGTGCCGCGAAGGGTCGCCACCAGGCCCGTCTTGAGGGGGCGCTCGTAGGGGATATTCATGGCGTCGAGCTGGTTGGCGATGTCGGAAGTCGTGCGCTCCTCGGCGAGGCTCAGCTCCGGGTGCTTATGGAAGTGGCGGCGCTGCTTGATGATGTAGGGCTCAAACTCGGCAGCGAT
>CAKUCJ010000255.1 GCA_934643435.1 uncultured Collinsella sp. | reverse complement strand
CGCTGATACGGAGCGTCAACGGGTTCGGTGTCAACGAAGCGCACGTCGCAAATACGTCCACCGTTGGGTGTTTCGATAATGCTGTCGACGATATTGATCGTGCCGGAAATGCTGCCGTCTGCGCTATTCACGACGGCCATAATGGCGGCAGTGTCGCCCTCTGCCGTTACACGGCTGCGTGTGATGGAGATGGTCGCAGGCGTTAGGCCGTGCTCGGTGAAAGCCAAGATGCCGAATGTGCGGGCATTCACGTCTGGGTCCACTTCGACAAAGCCGCCATTGATGATGGGCGGCAGGGGCTGGTTGCCTCCATCGTGGTTGACGTAGTGGGCAATGGCTTCGACGGTCGAGTCGCTGATGAAGATGCGCCCGCCAGGTTCACCGGCGTCATAATTGTACGAGTAGATTCCTATGGCGTTTTCGCCTTCGGCATAGGCGTGAACGAATGAGCCATTTTTAATGGTGATGTCGCCCTCGTCGGTGAAGATGGCGACGGGATCCTCGCTGTGCGTGTCGTATGCGTACGCTCGAACTGTCGCCGCATCAATAGTCAGGCCTTCGAAGGCGTATATGCCGCCCCTGGATCCTTGGGCGATTAGCGTACTGTTGGATACCGTGAGAGCTTCTTTGGCGATGATGCCGAAGTCCTGCTCGGAAATTGTGTCGACTGTGCCGCCACCGGCTATGGTTATGTCGCCGTCGGTGCGGATACCCTCGGCACGCGTGCCCTTGGCGGTAACGGTTCCGCTCGTATTGATCGAAAGGTCGCCTTGGGTATATATACCGCTGGCGTCGCCCGTGGCGTTAACGGCACCTGTTCCGCTGATCGTCATATCGCGCTCTGAATACAAGGCGTCACCTTCGGCGGTTGCCGTCAGGGTGCCCGTTCCGGAGATGTTGAGCTCGGCGCTCTCATTGGCACCGTCCACAACGGAAATGCCGTCGCCGGACTCGTTGGCAATCGTATTGTTGCCCTCGTAGCTCACGTTGAGCTTGCCGCCGGCAGCGATGCCTCCGCCGCTATAACCATTGAGGGTCATGTTGTCGGTGCCGTCCCAAGCCCACGTGCTGCCGTCGCCGGCTGCGACGCCGGCAGTATAGGTGTTGCCGTCGACCTCGACCCACTCGGCTGCAAACGAGATGCTCGGCATGAGCAGCGAGCTCACGGTGAGCGCGCAGGTCAGACCGCAAACAATGCGGCGGGTCACGCGACGCCAGCTGCCACAGGCGAGAACGGTGCGCTGGCGTACGGGGGTCTCGGCATAATGAAGCCCTGCAGTACGATCGGTGCGGCGCGTGGTGGTCGTGAACGTGTTCATGGTCGCTCCTGTCTCTCGCGTGGCCTTGTGCGGTCACCACTTAGCGTATGGGCGATAGGACAAAGCTGCTAGTGCCATATGGACACGAAAATGGCTATTTGCACTGGCGGGCAGCATGGGGATCGGGGTCATTGGTCTGTTGATAGTAAGATAGGAAAATCCTATATCAAACCAATTAAAACGCATATTTTACGATAGCAATTTTGGCGCTCATACTCTGTCTCGTTAAAGCAACCAATTGCAAAGGGAGAAACCTATGAGCACTTCGACCCAGCTGAACGCGCCGTTTCGCGCCGATATTGTCGGCAGTTTTCTTCGTCCGCAGGCCGTGAAGGACGCCCGTGCGGCCTATGCCGCGGGCACGCTCGACGATGCCGGCCTTAAGGCTGTCGAGGACGAGGCCATTCGCGACTTGGTGGCCAAGCAGAAGGCTGCCGGTCTGCAGGTAATTACCGACGGCGAGTTCCGTCGCAGCTATTGGCACCTCGACTTTATGTGGGGGCTCAACGGTATTGAACGCCGTACCTCGCGTACGGGCTATATGTTCCACGATGAGGAGACTACCGCCGACACCGCCGTGGTAACCGGTCCCATTAGCGGTGAGAACCATCCGTTCGTTGCACACTTTAAGTTTGTCAAAGCCCTCGAGGGCGAGGGCCAGGTCGCGCGCCAGACCATCCCGGCGCCGATCCAGACGTTCTCTGAGGTCACGCTCGATCGCTGCGATGGTCAGCAGGAGAGCCTGCGCGCCGTCTATAAGACCGACGAGGAACTCGCCGATGCCATCGCGGCTGCCTATCGCACCGTGATTGCCGACCTGTACGCTGCGGGTTGCCGCAACATCCAGTTCGATGACTGCACCTGGGGTATCTACTGCGATACCGATTTTGTCGCCAAAACCGGCATGAGCCCGGTCGACCTGCAAAAGGTGAGCGAGCTGGGCGTGGCACTCAACAATGCGGCTATCGAGGGTAAGCCCGATGACCTTGTCATTAACACACACGTGTGCCGTGGCAACTACCACTCCACCTACGCCTTCGAGGGCGGTTATGATCCCATCGCACCGTACCTGTTCGCAAACGAGGATGTCGACGCATTCTACCTGGAGTTCGATACGCCCCGCGCCGGTGGTTTTGAGCCTCTCAGGTACGTTGCTCCCGGCAAGAAGGTCGTGTTGGGCTTGGTGACCACCAAGGCGGCAGAGCTCGAGAACGAGGATGTTATCGTCGAGCGCATCCGCGAGGCGGCAAAGTACGTGCCGCTCGAGAACCTGTATCTGTCTCCGCAGTGTGGCTTTGCCAGCTGCGAGATTGGCAATAAGTTGACCGAGGACGAGCAGTGGGCAAAGATTGCGCTGGTCAGGCGCGTTGCCGAGCGCGTTTGGAAGTAACGCTACCGTTTGCAGGTGACGGCGCGTGCGAGACATGGCGTATCACGTACAATGGTTCGGATCGTATCGTTCGGGCAGGTTATCCGA
>CAKUCJ010000254.1 GCA_934643435.1 uncultured Collinsella sp. | reverse complement strand
CGATGGGGCGGGCGGCACGGCGCGCCAACGCGACCGCCAGCGTTGCCACGAGCAACACCAACAGCATGGCAACAATGTAGCCTGCGGCGTCGAAACCAAGGTCGACAACGTCAAAATGACGACCGGGAACGAATATCTTATGCACCTGATCACCAACAGAGCAGACGACGCAGAAGAGCGGGACGAGAAGGCACCGGAGGCGAGTGCGCAAGAGGTGCTCGCCCAAGCAGGCAGCAGCAACCGCCGAAAACAGGCCGACGAAGAAAAACTCGACCGTATGGGCGACGCGACGGATGTTGGTTGCCATCCACATACGAACAGGCGCGAGCGGATCCGCGCGAACGCCGTCCGTCTGGCCTGCAACCTCGGCGGCGCCAGTCGCCCGGGTCTCCCCCGCATCACCGGACTGCGTACCGGCTGCCTGCCCCTCCACCACGTGCGCCGTTGATTCGCTGAGTAAAGACGTCTGTTCTGCGCTCTGTTCCGTCAACATCCAAATACTTGCCAGCGTCACGACAAGCAGGAAAACCGAAACCCAACCGACTATGTGCTTCACGCGTGCCAAAGGCCAACCTCCGTCTGTTTTGAGTAACAGCGAGTGTAGTCCTAAATGCCATCACAACCGTAGCGGAATCCAAATTGTTCAAAACTAGGCGCCAAAAGGCCGCGAGGCCCCTACTCCGTCTCGCGCATCCAGCGATCGAAGGTCCCCACGCACACGCCCAAACGCTTCGCCGCTTGGCTCCGGGTTATGTTGCCTGCCTCATAGATATCGCGAACGCGCTCAAATTGCGGAGGGCACGGCTTGCGGGGCCGACCAAAACGCACACCGCGCGCCTGCGCCGCCGCGATCCCCTCCGCCTGGCGACGGTGGATGTTTTCTCGTTCCACCTGCGCTACATAGCTCAACAGCTGCAAGACGATATCGGCAATCAGCGTGCTGGTCACATCCGATCCGCCACAATCCCTCGCACGCGTATCGAGCAACGGCATGTCCAGCACAACGATGGCCGCACCGAGCTCCTTGGTTATGCGACGCCACTCCTCGAGTATCTCGCTGTAGTTGCGACCCAACCGGTCGATGGAGAGCACCACCAGCACGTCACCGGGAGCTAGGGCATGGAGCAGCTCCCGGTATCGCGGACGATCGAAGTCTTTACCGCTCGCACGGTCGGCAAAGACATTCGCCGGCTCCACGCCATAGGCGCCCAGCGCATCCAGCTGACGATTCAAATTCTGATCGCGTGAACTTACCCGCGCATACCCGTACACCGTTGCCATATCATCCCCGCTTTCTCGTAAACCCGCCAAATAGGGACAGGTTTGTTTTGGTAGGTTTTAACTCCCAAAAAGCATATGAAGAAGCGGCCGAACGCATGGCAAGGCGATTGAGCGACACGTAAAGAGGGCGGCCCCGAAAGACCGCCCTCCATGTTCTGCCGATACCTGCTTCGTGCCGTTTAATGAATGAGCCTAAAGTCCAAATGCCCGCGAGTCGTATTGACGCGCGAGACCTCAATGATCACGCGCTGCCCCAGCTCATAGCGAGTCCCCGTGTCGGCGCCCGTCAACGTGAGCGCGTCCTCGTCAAACTCAAACCACTCGTTACCCAGGCTCTTGATGGAAACCAATCCCTCGACCTGCGTCAGATCAAGGCGCACAAAGAGGCCCATGCTGCTGACCCACGAGATCGTGCCGGCATAGCGCTCGCCCAGGCGCTCCTCGTAGTACTGGGCGATCTTGATTTTTTGCGTCGCATGGCTGGCGGCGTCGGCCGCACGTTCGGCATCGCTGCACGCACGGCAAATCTGCGACAAGATGCGCGGCAGAGACTCGCGACCCTTGCCGATCAACCTCGGCGTGCGCACCAGGGCGTCCTTGCCTCCCAGCTGCTCGTATGCCAACTGCAACTTGAGCACACGATGCACCACTAGATCGGGGTAACGGCGAATAGGACTCGTAAAGTGGCAGTAGCACGGCGCGGCGAGCGCAAAGTGGCCCTCGTTGCGCGGCTTGTACAGCGCACGCTGCATACTACGCAAAAGCAGAGTGTTAACGAGCGGCGCATTGGCCGTGCCAGCAGCGGCGTTAACCGCCGCCTGCAGCTCGTCGGGGCTCCCCAGGGCAATGCCCGCCGCGCGGCGATCATCGATGATGCCAAGCTGCGCCAGCGCCACGGCGGCACCGTGCAGGCTGTCGGGACTGGGGTCTTCATGCACGCGATAGCACGCCTCGATATCGCGGTCGGCCAGCCACTCGGCAACGCACTCATTCGCCAACAGCATAGCTTCCTCAATGAGCGACGTGGCGCACGAGCGCTCGCGCGCCACGATTTGCACGGGCACGCCCTCCTCGTCCAGAAGCGCGCGAATCTCCGCCGTGTCAAAGTCGACCGAGCCACGCGCACGGCGAATGCGACGACGAAGTTCGGCGAGCTCGTTTGCAGCGACCAGGAAATCGGCTAGGTCGACGTTGTAACCGCGAGCGGTCTCCTCACACGCGAGCCCCCGCTCGAGTGCTTCCTCGCGCGAGGTTTCGGCCGCAGCGACATCCTCTGCAGCGCCCTCCAGCACGGAATACTCCACAGCGCCGGCGCGCACCAACAACGCCTCGGCGCCGTCGTAGTCCATGCGCACACGAGAGCGAATCACGCTGGGATAGGGATCGTAATGCCGCACACGGCCCTGCGCGTCGAGCTCAATGTCGACGGTAAACGCCAGACGGTCCTCGTCGGGACGAAGCGAGCACAGATCGTTCGACAGGCGCTCGGGCAGCATGGGAAGCACGCGATCGGCAAGATACACCGACGTCGTGCGATGGCG
>CAKUCJ010000253.1 GCA_934643435.1 uncultured Collinsella sp. | reverse complement strand
TGAGTATACCGCCCTGAGCGGATACGAGGTCCGTCTTACGCCTCAAGCGCGGCTTTGAACCAACTCGTAATACTCGTGGGGTGCGTGATGGCAGTGCCCACGACAACTGCCCAGGCGCCCGCATCAATTGCGGCGCGGGCCTCCTCGGGCGTGTGCACGCGGCCCTCGCAGATGATGGGAAGGCCGGGAAACTCCTCGGTCGCCTGGCGCAGGAGCGGCAGATCGGGACCGTCGGCCATAGTGCAATCGATAGCGGCAACACCGTGAGAAAGCGTGGTGGACACCAGGTCGAAGCCCATGTCGACAGCACGACGAATATCCTCGATGGTGGCACAGTCGGCCATCAGGAGCACGCCCTCCTCGTGCAGCGGACGGAAGGTGTCCTCGACGGTCTTGCCATCGGGACGTGGGCGATCAGTGGCGTCAATTGCCACGATGTCGGCACCGGCCGCAACGCAGGCGCGAGCGTGACGCAGCGTCGGCGTGATGTAAACGCCCTCGTGCCCATCCTTCCACAAGCCGATGACGGGGACCTCGCAGCGGCCCTTAATGGCGGCGATGTCGGCAAGACCCTGGCAGCGAATAGCAGCGGCGCCGCCAAGCTCGCAGGCGCGAGACATCTGAGCCATGGTCTCGGGCGTACGAAGCGGCTCGCCCATATAGGCCTGAACGCTCACGACGAGCTTGCCCTTCAGGGATTGAATCAATGGATCAACGGCCATTTCCATCTCAACCTTTCTCAGAACAGCCTCCTGAGGCATTACACCTCAGAAGGCTCACTTGGTAGTCATGTTTACTTCAACGAAGCAAGAAGATGCTCGGCGGCACCGATGAGCGGCGCATCGCCCTCGAGAGAGCCGATGAGGATCGGCGTGTCCTGAAGCGGGTCGAGCGCCTGGCTGGCATAGCCCTCGTGCACCGAATCCTTCCACGTCTGCGAACGCCAATCGGGACCCTGGTGAATCACACCGCCCGAAAGTACGATGACTTCGGGGTCCAGGATGTTGGCAAGCGAGCCCAAGCTAGCACCCAGCGCAAAGCCGGCGTCATGGATGACCTCGGTCGCCTTTTCGTCGCCAGCACGGCACAGGTCGTTCACGTCGCGGCCTACCGAAGGACGGCTGGGGTCGACACGACCGAAGCGCTCGTCGTACATACGGCCAATCGAGGTTCCCGAAGCCACCGACTCAAGATGGCCGGAGCGACCGCAAGCACAGGGAATGCCGGCGGCGGCAGAGCACTCGATATGGCCCATATGACCGGCGGCACCGTGGAATCCCTGCATCACGCGACCGTTCTCGACATACGCGCCACCGATGCCCGTGCCAATACCCAGGCACAGCACGGAGAACTTACCCTTGCCGACGCCCCAATGGGCCTCACCCAGGGCATGGGCCTGCACATCGCCCACCACGGCAACGGGAAGCCCCAGATCCTCGCGCAGACGCGGCCCCAACTGAACGCCGGACCAGCCAGGCATGATCTCGTTGGCATAGGCGATAGCGCCCGTCTTGGGGTCGACGACACCGGCAGCGCCAATACCGACGCCAAGGACCTCGACATCGGGATTCGCCTCGATGGCGGCTTTAATAGACGCCTCGATACGCTGGAAAACTGCCTCGCCGCCCTCCTGGGCCTCGGTGGGAACTTCGGCCTCAAAGACCGGATGGGGCACACTGCCGTCAGCCGGGTACTCCATAATGGCAGTCGCAATCTTGGTGCCGCCGATATCGACGGAGCAAACGTACTTGTTCTCCATGTCGCTCTCCTTAGGAGATAAAAACAACTACAGGAAATGCGGTCAGAATTAACCCCGCCGCACGGTAAAGGTTTCCCAGGTGCCAGAGATTGAGGTGAAAGCGGTCGGGCGTTGACCTAATGGGTCACGCCCAACCGCTTGAGCCACAAGATCGGGTGCCTGGGAAAGCGCTACAGGAGACCGTTCTCGACGAGGACCTTACGAATGGCCTCAACGTTCTCGCCGGTCATGGCCTTCACCGGGCGCGGCATGGTCGGGCTATCGAAGATACCCATGAGGTTCATAGCGGTCTTGAAGGCACCGACGCCGCCGGCATAGCCCTGAACGCCCGAGGTGACATCCCAGATGTGGGAGATCTCGTTGAGGCGATCCTGCTCGGCCTTGACGGTAGCCCAGTCGCCGGCCTGAGCGGCCTTCCACTGACGCACGTAGCCCTCGGGCTCAACGTTGGCGAGGCCCGGGACGGAGCCGTCGGCGCCGCCGAGGTAAGCACCGTCGACGACGACCTCGTGACCGGTGAGGATGCTCATCGGGTGGCCGTTCTTCTCGTTCTCCTGAACGAGGTAGCGGAACGAGACGTCGTCACCCGAGGAGTCCTTGACGCCGGCCAGGACGCCCTCGGCGCCGAGCTTGGCGAGAAGCTTCCAGGGAAGCTTGGTGTGGACGCACACGGGAATGTCGTAAGCGAAGATGGGCAGGTCGAGCTCCTCGTGCAGGATGCGGAAGTGCTCCTCGACCTCGGTCATGCCCTGCAGGGCATAAAACGGGCAGGTGGCGACGAGAGCGTCGGCGCCCAGCTCCTGGGCGACCTTACCGTGCTCGATCATGCGCTCGGTCTCAGTATCGATGATGCCGACCAGGACGGGCACGCGGTGGTCGACGATGCGAACGGCCTCGGCAATGATCTGGCGACGGCGCTCGTCGGTGGAGAAGACGACCTCGCCCGAGGAGCCCAGGAAGAACAGGCCATCGACGCCGGCATCGATCATGCGGTTGATGCTGCGCTCAAAGGAGGCAACGTCGAGCTGGTGGTCTTCGGTATCGGGAACAACGACGGGAGGGAT
>CAKUCJ010000252.1 GCA_934643435.1 uncultured Collinsella sp. | reverse complement strand
CGCGATATTGTCGAGCGTGCAAGCGTTCGTGGTGTGACGGTTTCGACGGCTGAATCTCTGACAGCGGGTATGATCGCCTCGACGATCGCCGATATCCCGGGTGCCTCGGCGGTGCTGCGCGGCGGTGCGGTGACGTACTGCGACGAGATTAAGCATCGCGTACTGGGCGTTGAGCAAGAGACACTCGACCGCTATACCGCGGTGTCGTATCAGACGGCGCGCGAGATGGCTGCCGGCTCATTGAGGCTCTATCAGAGCGCTATCGCTGTAAGCGCTACGGGTTATGCCGGCCCCGGCGGCGGCACTGAGGATGATCCGGCTGGCACCTTCTATATCGGTTGGGCGTATCGCTCGGCCGATGGGGGAGTGCCGGTCGTGGACTCCATGCGCTGCCATTATGAGGGCGATCGTTCGTGCGTTCGTGCCCATGCGGTCGCGGAGGCATTGGGACGCATTGTCTACGTGCTCGACTCTATGGAATAGACGTGTTTTAAGGGGCCTCCGGGCCCCTTAATTATGGAGACAGGGACCTCTGGCGAATTTGCTCTTTTCGCAGGTGGCAGGCAAGGTTTTGCTGTATCTGTCATTTTTTGGTCGTCTGCGGTCAAGCATTTGGTCAGTGTTTGGTCGGCGTTTGGTTGGGTTTTGGAAAGGACGGCTGCATATGATTTATCTGAACGGTTGACCACGAACAGCCGTTCGTTTATTATCGATGCAGGTTGTTAAGAGGAGGGCTATTCATGGCCAAGAATTCAGGTCCCGTACGTACCGTTCATGCGCCCACGACGGGTAAAGAGCGCGATGATATGATCGCCACCACCAAGGCCGAGATCGAGAAGAAGTTCGGTCAAGGTTCCATCATGAGGTATGGTGACGGCGGTCCCGAGCTCGAGGTCGAGGCTATTCCCACCGGCGCGCTGGCCCTCGATGCCGCTTTGGGTATCGGCGGTGTGCCGCGAGGCCGTATTGTTGAGATCTATGGACCCGAGTCCTCTGGTAAGACGACGCTGTCGCTCGAGATTCTGGCCGAGGCCCAGGCCATGGGCGGCGTCGTGGCGTTTATCGACGCCGAGCACGCGCTCGACCCCACCTATGCCGCACGCATCGGTGTTGATATCGATGAGGTCTTGATTTCACAGCCCGATACGGGTGAGCAGGCACTTGAGATCGTCGACATGCTCGTGCGTTCCGGCGCTATTGATGCCATCGTCGTCGACTCCGTCGCCGCGCTGACCCCGCGTGCCGAGATCGAAGGCGAGATCGGCGATACCACGGTTGGCCTGCAGGCTCGCTTGATGAGTCAGGCGCTTCGAAAGCTTGCCGGCTCGCTTTCCAAATCCAACACGACCTGCATCTTCATCAACCAGCTGCGCGAGAAGATCGGCGTCATGTTCGGCAATCCCGAAACCACGACGGGTGGCCGCGCCCTCAAGTTCTTCTCTTCGGTGCGTATCGACATCCGTCGCATCGACAGCATTAAGCTGAAGGATGAGGTTATCGGCAACCGCGTTCGTGCCAAGGTCGTTAAGAACAAGGTAGCCGCTCCGTTCCGTTCGGCCGAGTTCGACATCATGTACGGCACGGGTATCTCCAAAGAGGGTTCGATTCTGGATATGGCCGTCGAATGCGGTATCTGCAAGAAGATGGGCTCTTGGTTTGCCTACGGCGAGGATAAGCTCGGCAATGGCCGCGAGGCCGCCAAGGCCTTCCTGCGCGAGCATCCCGATTGTGCCGACGAGATTGAGCACAAGGTACGCCTTGCCTGCGGGCTTGAGTTTGATGACGATGCCCCGTCCGAGGTGGAGCTGACCGATCAGCCCGCTTCTGACGATTTTGACGAGCTCTCTGCCATCGATGGCTCCGCGATGCTCGACGATGACGACGAGTAGCGGATACGTTCATGTCGTATACGGTGACCGAGGCCACGGTCGTCTTTCCCGATAAGAAGGCGGCCTCCTCGTTCTCGAGCGGCTATGCGTCCAAAAAACCCTGTGCGCATATCGATTGCTATCTTGAGGGCGGTTTTGAACGGTCCATTTGGATTCCTGTGCGTGTGGCGCGCCTGTACGTTAAAAACCGCCCTGATCTTCCCTGCGATTGGGGTGAGTTTCGCGAGGCGGTGCAGCTCATCGAGCGCAAATGTGCGCTCACCATGGTGACTGAGATGCTGTCGCGTCGCGATCATGCCACGGGCGAGGTGCGTGATAAGTTGACGCGCTACGGCTTTCGGCAGCCCGCGATTGACTTTGCCGTCAATCGCGCGACCGAGTATCGCTTTTTGGATGAAAGCCGCTTTTGTTCGTACTTTATCGAAGAGCGCAAGCGTCGCGGTTGGGGACAGCGCAAGATCGAGACCGAACTCAAACGCCGTCATGTAGTCCTTGATGATATCCCCGGTTATCCCGAGGACTATTTTGCCGCGGATGACGACTTGGCTCGTGCGTCGGCCTTGCTTGCCAAACGTCGTATTCCCGAGACACGCGGGTTCGAAAAGCTCGTCAGATTTTTGATGGGCAAGGGTTTTTCATATCACATCGCCGCCGATGCCGTGAAGGCGCGCCTCGATGCCGAAAACGAGGAGTGCTCCGTCTGAGCGTACCCTCTGTGTGCTCCTGCCGTTCACCGCTCGATAGGTGCCGTGCTGGGTGCGTTTATTTGACAGTTGTTGCGGTTCAACGTAGGATAAATACTGTCATTTGCTTTGTGATATGTGCTCATCTGTGATGAGTTTGTTTATATGTTTATCTGTATCCGACCCGCATAAGCTGCGCCCATATTACTCAAATGTCGCGAGCCGTTCGTAAGGACGGTTCGCTTTGTTGTGTAACG
>CAKUCJ010000251.1 GCA_934643435.1 uncultured Collinsella sp. | reverse complement strand
GTTAGCCCCAGAATCTTTCCGCAGGACAGAAGGAGGCCCCGCCGCACGGAGTGCGCAGCGGGGCCTCCGACATGTCCGAGGACGATTCTGGGGCTAACGGGCGGGGCCCGCCGAACCAGTTTAGGCAGCCGGGCAGATCTTCTTGAAGAGCTCGATGACGTCGTCGAGCGTCGCCTCGCGCGGGTTGCCCGGGAAGCAGGCGTCGGCCATGGCGTCCTTGGCCAGGACCTCGATCTCGTCAGCCTTCATGGCCTCGCAGACGTGCGGGATGTTCACGTCGGCGGAAAGCTGCTTGACGGCGGCGATGGCAGCGTCGGCGGCCTCGTCGGTGCTCATGCCCGTGGTGTCAACGCCCATGGCGACGGCGACCTTGGCCAGGCGCTCGGCGCAGACCGGCTTGTTGAACTCCATGGCGATCGGCAGCAGCATGGCGCAAGCGACGCCGTGCGGGGTGTCGTAGTGAGCGGACAGGGTGTGAGCCATGGCGTGGTCGATGCCCAGGCCAACGTTGGAGAAGCCCATGCCGGCGACATACTGGCCAAGAGCCATGCCCTCACGGCCGGAGCCGGGCTGGCCGGACTTGGCCTCGGCGACGGAGTCGCGCAGGTTCTCGCTAATCAGCTTGATGGCCTCAAAGTGGAACATGTCGGAGAGCTCCCAGGCGCCCAGGGTGGTGTAGCCCTCGATGGCATGGGTCAGAGCGTCCATGCCGGTGGAAGCGGTGAGGCCGGCGGGCATGGAAGCCATCATGTCGGGGTCGACGACGGCGACCTCGGGGGCATCGTTGGTGTCGACGCACACGAACTTGCGGACCTTCTCGGGGTCGGTGATGACGTAGTTGATGGTCACCTCAGCGGCGGTACCGGCGGTCGTCGGCACGGCGATGGTGAACACGGCGTGGTTCTTGGTCGGAGCGACGCCCTCGAGGCTGCGGACATCGGCGAACTCGGGGTTGTTGATAATGATGCCGATAGCCTTAGCGGTGTCCATGGAGGAGCCGCCACCGATGGTCACGATAGCGTCAGCCTCGGCAGCCTTAAAGGCCTCGACGCCGTCCTTGACGTTCTGGATGGTGGGGTTGGGCTTGATCTCGGAGTAGAGGCTCCAAGCGATGCCGGCGGCATCGAGCTCGTCGGTCACCTTGGCGGTAACGCCAAACTTGACCAGATCGGGGTCGGAGCAGACGAAAATCTTCTTGTAGCCGCGACGCTGGAGCTCGCCGGGGATCTCCTTGATGGCGCCGGAACCATGATAAGAAATGGTGTTGAGAACGAAACGATTAGCCATTGATAGCCTCCCATCGTGTGCGGAGCACCCATTACGCCCCGCGCTATGAGTCCCATCCTAACGCTTTTGAAACGAAAAGCGTGCGAGAAAGACAAATAATTTAAAGCGTTTCAACAGACGGCGAAAAACAACGTGGCAAAGGGACAGTCCCTTTGTCACGTCCTGTCGCTACTTTTGGCAGCCTTCCTTCCAGGCCTCTGCCGCGCACTTCCAACGGAAGCGCAAATCGCGCTCGCGGTCGATAAACATGATGGCAAACGCGACAAACAGCAGCACGCTCGCTACCGCAATGGCGTGCAGCCCCATGCGCTCGATGCACCAGTTGCCCAGCACGGCGCCAAACACAAAGGTAAAGATCACGCCAAAGTACAGCAGGCCGTTTTCCAAAAAGCCGCGCTTGTGGGTGATGATGTAGTCGTCCACGTTTTGCAAGGCATTACGCAGATTGCCGATGCACATAGTCGTGGCGATGCCGTGACCGTGGATCTTGCGGAAGCTCTCGACCTGCATACCGCAGGCAAATGAGGTAAGGCAGTTGGCGAGCAGGTTGTAATCGGCGGAAAGAAAACTCACGCCCAGCAAGATGACTGCCTCAAAAAATACCGTCACCTGACGCCAGTGAATCACGCTGCCAAAGCGCTCGTGCACCAGGTCGGCAAGCATGATGCCCACGGCAAACGACACCACGGGGAAGAAGTAGCGCCCCGCGAGCGCCCAGTTACCCTCGGAGATACTCACGCCCACCAGCAAGATATTGCCCGTCTGTGCGTTGGCAAAGACATGATCACGGCCCACGTACGAATACACATCCATAAAGCCACCGGCGAGCGCCAAGATGATGCCCAGCTCGATGGACTCCGATATCTGTTTGGCACGCTGCATCGTCGTGCGTCCTCCTTGTTGACGACCCTCTCGTGCGTTGGCGGAAACATAACCGCCGTTCATACTGTAACCCATTGACAACATCGCACGCCTGCATGGCGAGCGTTTCGACACGGGGATACACAGTCTGGAAACAAACTGCCATCGCGTCGACGCACCGATCCATCAGCTCGTGTACTCCACCAGTCTTTTTAGCCCCGTCCCAAAAAGACTCGTTACAATTACGTGCAGCATACAGACATCGGGAGGGACCGTGGCAAAAAAGCCTCAGCACGCTCAGAACAACCAGCGCGGCCAGCAGGGCAAGCAAGGCCAGCAGCAAAAGCAGGACGTCAAAGCCAAAGCCGCGTGCACTCAAGCCGCGCCCACCCGCCCCTGGCGCCCGGGCCGTGACAAGTTCCTCCCCGTCAGCCGCGCCGATATGGATGCACGCGGCTGGGACCAGTGCGACTTCGTCTACATCTGTGGCGACGCCTACGTGGATCATCCCAGCTTTGGCATGGCCATCATTAGCCGCGTCCTCGACGCACACGGCTACAAGGTGGGCATCATCTGCCAGCCCGACTGGACCGACCCCGCCAGCATCACCGTGCTCGGCGAGCCGCGCCTGGGCTTTCTCGTCAGTGCCGGCAACATGGACTCCATGGTCAACCACTATTCGGTGAC
>CAKUCJ010000250.1 GCA_934643435.1 uncultured Collinsella sp. | reverse complement strand
CAGGCAAAAACAGCGAGACGGCGTCAGCTGAGTCGATTTGGCCCGAAAGAGGAGGGAGCACGCCTTATGGCGGCGACCGACGAATGAGCGCCAAATCGGCCAGCTGCCGCCGTCGCAGCGTCAACAAAAAAGCTGAGTGGGCCTATAAGCCGGGTTCTGTCGTGAACGGTCATTTATCTTGTCTGCACGTTACCGTGCAGCTCCACGCACGCTACCCGAACGCGGACCGGGCCGGCCCATAGCGTTCCTATTCGCGCTTGCTCCGGATGGGGCTTGCCAAGCCGCCGTGTTGCCACGACGCTGGTGGTCTCTTACACCACCGTTTCAGCTTTTCCCTTTACGCCTTGCGGCGCAGGTGGGAGTCTTCTTTTCTGCGGCGCTTTCCGTCGGATCACTCCGCCCGGCCGTTAGCCGGCATCCCGCCCTCTGGAGCCCGGACTTTCCTCACGCGCACTGCAAGCAGTACATCGCGCGACCGTCTGGCCCACTCAGCAGTGCAAGAGTGTAGCACACCGCCAGCACACGCAACGGCACAACGCAAACGCTCGCACGATAAACCAAGAACCACCCTTGCGCTACAATAGTTCCGTCGATGGGCAACGTCGTCAGTCGAGACGCGACCGCGCTCCGCACCCCTCCGTCTACTCGGTGCGTTCCCGCCTCCTCCCCGAGGCGGGATGTCGGCATTTTTTCATGCACCGACAACTCAATAGCAAGCGGATGGTCAAAACAACGTTGCGCGCGGGCAACATCGAGCATCTCAGCAGCAAACGAAAAAGGGACCCGCCCATTACAGGCGGATCCCTTCAAACAAGTGATCGTCAAACCGATTTACTCGGCGTCGGTCTCCTCGTCCTTCTTCTCGGAAGGCAGCGGGGTAACCTCGATCTCGACGCCCAGAGTCTCAGCAGCGGACTTCATGGACAGGGAGATACGACGACGGTCGAGGTCGATCTCCATGACCTTGACCTGAACCTTGTCGCCCACGTGGGTGACCTGAGAAGGCTGATCGACGTGCTTGTTGGCCATCTCGGAGATGTGCACCAGGCCCTCGATGCCCTCGCCCAGGTCGACGAAAGCGCCGAACGGGACAAGCTTGGTCACAGTGCCCTCGACGATAGCGCCGACGGGGTACTTCTTGACCAGTGCGCGCCACGGATCCTCGGTGGTCTGCTTGAGACCGAGGGAGATGCGCTCGCGGTTGAGATCGACGTCGAGAACCTCGACCTCGACCTCCTGGCCGACCTTGACAACCTCGGAAGGATGGTTGACGTGGTTCCAGGAGAGCTCGGAGATGTGGATGAGGCCGTCGATACCGCCGAGGTCGACGAAGGCGCCGAAGTCGACGATGGAGGAAACGGTGCCCTGGAGACGCATACCAGACTTGAGCTTGGACAGGATCTCGGAGCGCTCGGCCTTACGGGACTCCTCGAGCACGACGCGACGGGAGAGGACAACGTTGTTGCGGTTGCGGTCCATCTCGATGACGCGGGCCTCGATGCGGGTGCCCATGTAGGAGGTGAGGTCCTTGACGCGACGGAGGTCGACGAGGGAAGCGGGCAGGAAGCCACGCAGGCCGATGTCGAGGATCAGGCCGCCCTTGACAACCTCGATAACCTCGCCCTCGACGTTCTCGCCGGAGTTGAACTTCTCCTCGATGCGGTTCCAAGCACGCTCGTACTCGGCACGCTTCTTGGACAGGACCAGACGACCGTCCTTGTCCTCCTTCTGGAGAACCAGAGCCTCGATGGGATCACCGAGTGCAACGATGTCTGCAGGGTTAGCGTCCTTGCGGATGGACAGCTCGCGGACCGGGATAACGCCCTCGGACTTGAATCCGATGTCAACGAGCACCTCGTCATGCTCGATCTTAACGACAGTGCCGTTAACGAGATCGCCCTCATCAAAGTCGGTAATCGTACCGTCGATGAGGTTGTTCATCTCCTCCTCGTTGACATCGTCAAGAGAGAAAATGGACGAGTTCTGAATCTCACTCAAAGGTGGACCCCTTTCGAACTACGGGGCCCCGATTGCTAGGACCTACAGAAGGGTGCGACAAGCACACAACGTTTAGGAACACTCGGGAGCCGACAGATACTAATGTGATGCTTATGCAATCACGTTCGTATAGGTTACGGGGAAACGACTTCGATTTCAAGCGTGAACTGCGATTTTTTACTCGTGTGGAGACTTTTTCGTAATCTTATGAACTGCTGTCTCCACAACTTGACGATAAGCAGTGCGCAGGATGGCTTTGGGGTAAAGTATCCGGAACCAACGATTCTAGATCGAATTTACGAGAAAGGTGCTCGCGTGCTCAAAGCTGTCGTTTTCGATATGGACGAAACGCTTCTTAGCATCAACCTCAATGCGTTTATCCTTCGCTATTTTAAGGATGTCTCGTCGATGCTCGCGGACATCGGACGTCGCAGCCGTGGCGGCACGATGGCACGCCTGGGCACCATTTTGGTCGACCTCAACGCCAACCGGCGCAGCGGCACGGACAATCGCACCAATCTTGCGTTTTACCAGGAAGAGGTCGAGCGCAGGTGCGGCATTTGCCTCTCGGACCCCCTCATCTACGAGGCGTTTACCTACTACGAGCGCGAGGTGCTGCCGCACAAGAACGACGACACGATCAACGCGAAGGCCATGCCCGGCGCGCATGCCGCACTTCAGGCCGTGCAAGACGCGGGCCTGCGCTGTGCGCTTTTTACGAACCCCAGTTTTCCCCAGGGCGCCATCGATTGCCGCATGGGTTGGGGCGAACTAACCGACGCGCCTTTTGAACTCGTGACACACATGGGCAACGCCACCCGCTGCAAGCCCGACGCTACGTATTATC
>CAKUCJ010000249.1 GCA_934643435.1 uncultured Collinsella sp. | reverse complement strand
GAACACGAACGCCATTGCCTTCGGCAACGGAGCACCTGCGGCGACCTCTTCACTCGGCTCACCGGGCAGGCAGTAGCCCATCCACTTAAGGAACCAGGCGAAGGTAGCGACCGTCTCGGCCACCATAATGAGCACGAGGACCATGATCGCGGCGTTGCCCGCACCGACGGAAAAACCGCCGGCGATGATCTGGAACTTGGAGAAGAACGTGTTCATGGGCGGCACGCCGGCAATGGCAAGCGCAGCCACGGCAAAGCCGATACCGCTGACGGGGTACTTCTTGAGCACGCCACGGAGCTTGGGCAGCATGCGCGTGCCGAGCGTAAAGGAGAACGAACCGGCAACGAGGAAGAACAGCGTCTTGGCAAAGGCGTGGTTAAAGATGTGGCACACCGCACCATCAAAGGCGAGCTGGCTGCCAAAGACCGAAAGGCCCAGGCCAAAGAACACGTAGGAGAGCTGGGCGATCGTGGAGAAGGCCAGCAGGCGCTTCATGTCCTTTTGCGGCAGGTACATAAGGAACCCAAAGAGCATGGTGATCATGGCGTCGATGACGGCAACCCAGCCCACGATCTCGGGAACCTCACCGGCAGAGATGAGCGCACGCGCGAACACGCACACGCCGACCTTAACCATCGAGGCGCCGTGCAGGTAGGCCGAGACGGGCGTGGGGGCCTCCATGGCCGAAGGCAGCCACATGTACATGGGGACCTGCGCGGACTTTGCCCAAGCGGCAAAGAGCACCATCAGCAGCACCGCGGCCTTAACGGTCGTATCGAGGCCCGAGATAGCCGTGATGGCAAACGTACCGGTGTTGGCAAAGAGCACGGCGGCGCCCAGATACAGGCCAAGCGCACCGATATGCGTGATGATGAGGGCCTTCATGCCGGCCTTTTTGGCCGTGGGCGTCATGTAGTAGCTGATGAGGCCCCAGGAGCAGGCACCCGTGATCTCGAAGAACACAAGCTGGCCCACGAGCGTGGAGCTGTACACCAAGCCGGCCATGGCACCGATGAAGGTGGACAGGTAGGCGTAGAAGCGACGACGCGGAAGGTCGGGATGCTCGCGGTTGTCCTGGCTCATGTACGGGATCGAGTAGATCACGACCAAAAAGCCGATGCCCACGAAGGCAGGTGCCAGCAGCGTCGACATGCGGTCGAAAACAAAGCCCAGCACGAGCGTGTTGCCAAACGAGACAAACGGAACCGAAAGCTCCGGGAAGCCCGCCTGTGCGTAGCTCGCAGCAAGCGCCACGCTCGCCACGGTGGCGATAGCGGCGGCGATGGCAGACGTCCACTTGGCATACGGACGCGGCAGGAAGGCCACGATCAGCGAGCCAACCATAGGCGCCAGGATGGCGACCAGGCCGAGAAGGGACAGACTGGTAGAAAGTGTCATTGTTACTCCCCTCTCCTACACGCCGACGATGACGAAGACAAACGCCAAAACGGCGATGCCCACGACGGCCCAAGTCTGATTACCGAGTACCTTAAAGCGCGAGCGCGAGCAGGAGTTCTCGATCACGCCGCACACGACAAAGTCGATCAGGCACTTAACAAGGAAGATGACCGCACCCAAGATGGCAGCGACACCCATAGTCTGGGGCTCGCCCCAAGGCACAAAGATTGCGCAGAACCACGACACGATCACGACCTGCTTCATGGACATGGCAATCTTGGCCATGGCCAGCGACGGGCCGGAAAGCTCGGCAAGCGGGCCCTCCTGAAGCTCCTGCTCGGCCTCGGCCTGATCAAACGGCAGCTTGCCCAGTTCCATGTAGCAGGCGGCGGCAAAGGCGATACCCGCCAGGACAACCGCGACGGGCGCCTGGATATCCCCGGCCAGGATGCGCTGACCCATGGTGGCGATATCGGTGGAGCCGCACACGAGCGCGGTGGCGAACAGCGCCAGCAGCATGGACGGCTCAATGAGCACGCTCATAAGCAGCTCGCGGATGCCGCCGATACCGGCGTAGGCGTTGGACGAATCCACACCGGCCAGCGAGAAGAAGAAGCGCGCGAGCGCCAGGCTGTACATGATGGTGATGGCATCGCCAAAGACCGGCATGGGGCTTTCCGTCGTAAAGATAGGCAGACCCATGGCGAGCATAAAGGCGACGGCCAAAAACAGCGGGGGCATGATGCGGATGGCGAAGCTCGCGTCCTCGCTCACCGACTCGGGGCGAGCCAGGAGCTTGGCGATATCACGGTAATCCTGCATGATGCTCGGGCCGCGACGGTTGTGCATCTTGGCGCGGATCACGCGACCAAGACCGGAGAAGAACGGCGCCACCAGCATAACGAGGATGCCTTGGGCAATACCCAGCACAATGTTGTTCATATGCTCCCCTCCTTAACCCATAAATACGGCGAGTGCCAAGAAGGCCACGAGCGCCACGACGATGTAAACGATGTAGAGGCTGTAGTCGCCGCTCTCGAGCTTGGTCGAGACCTGGGCGAGCCACTCGACACCACGATGCGGGGCGTCCACCAGCACGCGGTCGGGAACGGGCTCCACGGCCTCGGCAACCCCGGTGAGCTTTTGGAAGAAGTGCGCGATGGACCAGCAGATGGCCGTGCAGCGGTCACGCAGGTCGTAGAGCGGCTTCATAAACCACGAGACATCGGAGGCAAAGGTGGTGGCGACGACGGGCATCTCGGCATTGGGGGCATAGCCGCACGCCCAAGGCTGGGACTTCTGCGCCGGACCCACCTGCTTGGACTTGCGGAAGGCGCAAGCGATAGCGACGAGGACCACGAGCGCGATGGCAATTGCAGGCGTGGAGGTAGCGGCACCGGAATACTGATTCATGAGTTCCATGCCCTCGGCAGCGAAAACGCCACCGGCGGGGTTGAGCAC
>CAKUCJ010000248.1 GCA_934643435.1 uncultured Collinsella sp. | reverse complement strand
CGGACATGGCTCAGTTGGTAGAGCACAACCTTGCCAAGGTTGGGGTCGCGGGTTCGAGCCCCGTTGTCCGCTCCATTGCATTTCCGGACCGTTTAGGCGGTCCTTTTTCGGCGAAGTGGCCAAGTGGTAAGGCAGAGGCCTGCAAAGCCTTTACCCCCGGTTCGAATCCGGGCTTCGCCTCCAGGCAACATCCGGGCGCTCCGGCGCCCGTTTTGTTTTACATATGCGGACATGGCTCAGTTGGTAGAGCACAACCTTGCCAAGGTTGGGGTCGCGGGTTCGAGCCCCGTTGTCCGCTCCAAACGCAACAGCCCGACTACCAAGGTAGCCGGGTTTTTTTTGCCCAGTGCATGGGCTCGAACCCGAGAGGGAGCGAGCGTTAAGCAAACGCGGAGCGTTTGTAGCGAGCTGGCGAGGGCGCCGGCAGGCGGCCGAAGCCGGTGCGGATCCGCGAAGCGGATACGCGGACGCCCCGTTGTCCGCTCCAAACGCAACAGCCCGACTACCAAGGTAGCCGGGTTTTTTCGTACCCATTACATGGGCTCGAACCCGAGAGGGAGCGAGCGTTAAGCAAACGCGGAGCGTTTGTAGCGAGCTGGCGAGGGCGCCGGCAGGCGACCGAAGCCGGTGCGGATCCGCGAAGCGGATACGCGGATGCCCCGTTGTCCGCTCCAACTATGTTACGCGGTTCTAACGAACCGCGTTTTTTGTTGACGCTGCGCGAGCCCCGGGCACCCCATCTTGCCCCTCAATCGTCGGTCGCGTACATAAAGTACGCTTCCCTCCTCTTTCACGGCAACCTGGGGCACCCGGAGCCCGCTCGCTGTCGTGGCTGGGGGAGTGAGTCTTCCATTCTTTTCGTCTCATTGGTCAATCCGCTCCAGGGGGCTCGAACCCGAGAGGGAGCGAGCGTTTTGGGGCGTGGGTGGGGCGTTGTTTGCCGCGACTGTCTGTCTTGGGCGTATCATCGTGGGCATCTAAATCTCGTTGCAAGGGAGATATGCCCCATGGCTACAGAAATAACCTCTTCGCGCTCGTGGATGTCCGATGCGGCGATCTATCAGATTTACCCGCGCTCGTTTAAGGATTCGACTGGTACGGGCTTGGGCGATATTGCGGGCATCACCCAGCAGATGGACTATCTTGAGCGGCTGGGCATCGAGGCTATATGGCTGAGCCCGTTCTACCCATCGCCGCTTGTCGACGGCGGCTATGATGTGGCGGATTACTGCGATGTCGATCCACGTCTTGGCTCGCTTGACGACTTCGATGATATGGTCGCTGCTGCCCACGCGCGTGACATCAAGGTCATCGTCGACATCGTGCCCAATCACTCATCCGACCAACATCCCTGGTTCAAGGCTGCTCTTGCCGCCGGCCCCGGATCGCCCGAGCGCGCCCGGTATATCTTCCGTGATGGTCGCGGCGAGCATGGCGAGCTGCCTCCCACCAATTGGAATGCCAACTTTGGCGGCCCCGCCTGGACGCGTGTTGCGGACGGTCAGTGGTATCTGCATATGTTTACGCCCGAGCAGCCCGACTTTGACTGGTCATGCCCTGAGGTCCACACATTCTTTTGCGATGTCCTCGCATTTTGGAGCGATCGGGGCGTCGACGGCTTCCGTATCGATGTGGCGCATGGTCTCGCCAAGGACCTCGATCGCGATGATCTCGACCGGTGGCATCTCGCCGAGGGCGATGACATGGTTGACGACGGTACCCATCCGCTGTGGGACCGCAACGAAGTCCACGAGATCTATCGCGAGTGGCGCCGCGTGTTCGACCGTTATGATCCGCCGCGCAGTGCCGTTGCCGAGGCGTGGGTGCTGCCCGAGCGCCAGTATCTCTACGCCCGTCCCAACGAGCTCGGGCAGACGTTCAACTTTGAGTTCGCCAAGGCCACTTGGACCTATGACGACATGCATACCGCAATCGAGGAGGGCTTGAAGGCAGCCGTCGAATCCGATTCTGCCTCGACCTGGGTGCTCTCCAACCATGACGTGCCGCGCGTGGCGACGCGCTATGCCCTGCCGCAGATCAAGGCGACGCGCTACCACCAGATCGCGCTCGACTGGCTCTTGCGCGACGGGTCGTCTTATGACGAGAACCGTGAGCTCGGCGAGCGTCGCGCGCGGGCGGCTCTTTTGCTCGAGCTGGCTCTTCCGGGCTCGGCATACGTGTATCAGGGTGAGGAGCTCGGCCTTTTTGAGGTGGCTGATATTCCGTGGGCTGCGCTCGAAGATCCCAATGCGTTCAATACGCATGGGCCGAAGCGAGAGAAGGGGCGCGACGGCTGCCGTGTTCCTTTGCCATGGGCGTCGGCGGACGATCCCGCGCAGGGCGGATCGTTTGGGTTTTCGCCGGCGCGCGCCGATGCGGCGCCTCATCTGCCGCAGCCCGCGTGGTTTTCCGACTACGCTGTCGATAGGGAAGAGGCGGACCCGGCATCGATGCTTGCGCTCTATCGCGAGGCCCTCTGGCTGCGGCGCAAGTTGCGCGGGTGCGCCAACGATCTTGCATGGCTCGATCTTGACGGGCGCACCGGTCTTGCGGATGGTGCCGAGGGTGCCGAGGGCGGCGTTATCGCCTATCGCCGCGACAACGGCTGGGCGTGTGTGACGAACTTCGGCGCAGCGCCCGTGGAGCTGCCGGCGGGTAAGGTCCTGCTTACCTCATCGCCGCTTTCTGGTGGCAAGCTCGCGCAGGACAGTTCGGCCTGGATTATGCTCGGCGAGCTGTAGGGGGCATCTTGCCGTGAGCCTACGTTTGTCCGCGCCTTTCGTGACGGCTGATGCCTTCGCGAGGGTATCGCAAAACTTTTTAAAAAAAGTTCTTGCATAGGATGCAGGCATCACGTAAGAT
>CAKUCJ010000247.1 GCA_934643435.1 uncultured Collinsella sp. | reverse complement strand
CCGCATGGTCGAGCTCATGGCCATTAAGCCGCGTGAGATCCTGGGCCTGGATCAGGTTCAGGTCAAGGCGGGCTCCGTTGCCGACCTGACCGTCTTCGACACAAACGCCACCTGGACGGTCGGCGAGGACGGCTACGAGTCGCGCGCCGAGAACTCCGGTTTTGCCGGTCGCACGCTCACCGGTCGTGCCACCGATGTGTTTGTCGGCGGTAAGCAGACGCTTGCCGACGGCTGCATCTGCTAGCATAGCCTTATCGCTTTTGTGCGCGGCGCCCTTGCGGTGCCGCGCTTTCTGTTCGTTTGGTCCATGCAACCGCATGGGGGATTGGAGCGTCTATGCCCACACCTTCCACTGCACGCATGCACGACTTCGAGGTCGTCTCGAACCAGGAGATTGCCGACGGCATCTTCTCGCTCGTTATCTCGGCCCCCAAGCTTGCTAGTGCGCTCAAGCCCGGTCAGTTTGTGAACATCGCCGTGCCCGGCGATGCGTCCTCGCTGCTTCGCGTGCCCCTGAGCTTCTATCGCGCCGACGCCCAGGCCGGCACCGTCGAGCTGTGGTACGCCGTCGTGGGCGACGACACCCGTCGTCTGTCGCAGATGGCTCCCGGCTCCACCTCCAACCTGCTGGGCCCTGGCGGCCGCGGCTGGCTCGTGCCCGAGGGCACCAGGAAGGCGCTGCTCGTCGCTGGCGGTATCGGCGTTCCGCCCGTGCTCTGCCTGGCTGGCATGCTTGCCGAGCAGGGTGTTGACGTTGACGTGTGCCTGGGCTTTGGCACCGCGTCCAAGGCCGTGGGCGTCGATGAGTTCCGCGCGCTGGGCGCCACGGTCAACGTGTGCACCGACGACGGCACGCTGGGCACGCACGGTTTCTGTACCGATCCTGCCGCCGAGCTGCTTGGCGAGGGCGGTTACGACTACGTTGCCAGCTGCGGTCCCGCCGTCATGATGAAGAAGGTCGCCGCCGCTGCCGCCGAGGCCGGCGCGTATTGCGAGGTGTCGCTCGAGCGCATGATGAGCTGTGGCTTTGGCGCCTGCAACACCTGCAACGTCGAGACGGTCGACGGTATGAAGGGCGCCTGCATGTGCGGCCCCGTTTTTGATGCTTCCAAGGTGGTGGTCTTCTAGTGGGTACCGTGAACATGGCCGTCGATTTCGGCGGCGTCAAGATGCAGAACCCCATCAATACCGCAGCCGGTACCTTTGGCTACGGTTGGCAGTTCCAGAACTTCTTCGATGTGTCCCAGCTGGGTGCCATCACCACCAAGGGTTGCGCTGCCGAGCCCTGGCCCGGCAACCCTGCGCCCCGCATGGCCGAGATCCCCGGCGGCATGATCAACTCCGTGGGTCTGCAGAACCCCGGCGTCGCCGCCTTCGCCCGTGAGTCCGGTCCGTGGCTCGAGCAGCTGTCCAAGGACGGCTGCCAGGTCATCTGCCAGGTTGCCGGCCACTCCGTTGACGAGTTTGTCCGTGCTCTCGAGATGTATGTCGAGCTGTGCCCATGGGCTGCCGGCTACGAGATCAACGTGAGCTGCCCCAATATCGCCGCCGGCGGTGCCGCCATGGGCTCCACGCCCGAGGGCGCCTCTGCCGTCATGGCCGCCTGCCGCAAGGTGACCGACAAGCCGCTGTTCGTGAAGATGGCTCCGGTCAACGTCGCCGAGATCGCCAAGGCCCTCGAGGCCGAGGGCGCCGACGGCCTTTCGGTCATCAACTCCATCCAGGGCATGGCCATCGACGTCCACACCCGCAAGTCGCGCGTTGCCAAGCCCAAGGGCGGTCTTTCGGGCCCGCTGTGCCACCATATCGCCGTGCGTATGGTCTGGGAGGTTTCCCAGGCCGTCGATATCCCCATCAACGGCGTCGGCGGCGTCATGACCGGTGAGGACGCGGCCGAGTTTATCCTGGCTGGCGCTACCTGCGTGTCGGTCGGTATGGCCAACTTTGTCGATCCGTGCGCTTCGCTCAAGATTGCGCGCGAGCTCGAGGCCTGGGCCGAGTCCCAGGGCGTAAAGGACATCAACGAGCTGGTAGGTGCGTTCGAATGCTAGAGACCGATGCCCGCGACCGCGTTATCGTCGCCCTCGACTGCGACCGTGAGCGTGCGCTCGAGCTCGCCCGTGAGCTTTCGGGCCACGCCGCCTGGCTCAAGGTCGGCATGACGCTCTATTACGCCGAGGGTCCCGAGATCGTCAAGACGTTCAAGGACCTGGGCTTCAAGGTTTTTCTCGACCTTAAGTTCCACGACATTCCGCATCAGGTGCGTGGCGCCGCCCGTTCGGCCTCGCTTGCCGGTGCCGACCTGCTTTCGGTTCACGGCCTGGGCTCGGGTGCCATGCTCGCCGCCTGCCGTGAGGGTGCCGAGGAGGCTCGTGAGGACCGTGCCAAGCTCGTCGCCATCACCGTGCTTACGAGCATGAACCAGGATGCTCTGGCAGAGATCGGCGTCGAGTCGCCCGTGGCCGAGGAGGCCGCGCGTCTCGCGAAGCTCGCTCAGGCCAACGGTATCGACGGCATTGTGTGCTCACCGATGGAGGCTCATGACATGCGTGAGCTGCTGGGCCCCGATGCGCTGATCGTGACCCCGGGCGTGCGTCCGGTTGGTGCGGCGCTGGGAGATCAGTCCCGCGTGGCCACGCCTTCCCAGGCTATCGAGCGCGGCGCGAGCCACATCGTGGTGGGCCGTCCCATCACCGGCGCCGACGATCCGGTTGCCGCATTTGATGCCATCGTCGCCGAGCTGGTCGAAAACGTCGCGTAAAAGATTCCCTCAAGTCACCACTTTTGGGTTTCATTAGCACAAAATAGCCCCTGTGCCTGCGTAAACTTTCCCATCCTTTGTGTGGAATCGCAGGTCAGGGGCTCATCTTTTAGCGCGATAT
>CAKUCJ010000246.1 GCA_934643435.1 uncultured Collinsella sp. | reverse complement strand
CCCGTAAGGTCGTTACCAAGGGCGAGGGCTCGGCGCTCATGCGCACGCCCGACCTGGCCGAAAAGATCGTCGAGGCGGCGGTGGGTGCGGCGCATGTGCCCGTGACCGTAAAGATCCGCAAGGGCTTTTATGCCGAGGACCGCAATGCCGCGACGTTTGCCCAGATGCTCGAGGACGCCGGTGCCGCCGCAGTTGCCGTTCACGGTCGTTGCGCCACGCAGCTCTATACAGGCCAGGCCGATTGGTCGGTCGTCGATGAGGTCGCCGACGCGGTCGAGATTCCCGTGATCGGTTCGGGCGATGTGTTCTCTGCCGAGGATGCGGCTGAACATTTGAGCAGCTCGGGCGCCAGCGCGGTCTTTATCGCACGCGGCATCTACGGCAATCCGTGGGTGTTTGGCGATGCGCGAGCCCTTGCGCTCGATGGCACACCGGTGCCTTCGCGCAGCTCGGTCGAGCGCCTGGACGCCCTGCGCGAGCACCTGACGCTCACGCACGAGCTGTTGCCGCTCATGTCGCGTGCCCGTACGTACGCGAGCTGGTATCTCAAAGGCATGCCCCATGCCGCCGCCTGGCGCGCCCAGGTGGTGCGCTGTTCTACGTATGAGGAGTTTATGGCGCTGGTCGATGATATCGAGCACGATGTGGTGGCCTGTGAGGCAGCGCTTGCCGCCGGCGAGTCGGTGCCCGCGCATCCTCTGGAGGCCTAAGGGTGGCCGTTACCGCGCTGTACATGCACGTACCGTTTTGCGCTCAAAAGTGCCGCTACTGCGACTTCGACTCGCGCAGCTTTGCGCCGTGCGACCTGAATGCTGCGCTCGATGCCTATTTTGAACATTTGTACGCGCGCCTCGATGCCTTTGGCGACGCCGGGGCGCTCGAGCGGGTCCGCACCGTCTACGTGGGCGGCGGCACGCCGTCGCTGGCGGAAGAGCGCCTGGTGGAGCTCGCCCGGCGCGTCGTTGCGTGGTGCAAGCCCGTTGAGTTTACCTGCGAGGCCAATCCCGAGTCGCTGACTGCCGAGCTTGTCGAAACCCTTGCAGGTGCGGGTGTTACGCGCATTTCACTTGGCGTGCAAACGCTCGATAATGACGAGCTTGCCGCTATCGGCCGCATCCACGATGCCGAGCGGGCCCTCGCGGCCATCGCGACGGTTAAAGACGCGGGGCTTGACGTGTCGTGCGACCTTATGTGCGGGCTTCCCGGACAGACGGCTGCGAGTTGGCAACGCACGCTCGATGGCGTGCTTGCGGCTGCTCCGCATCACGTGTCGGTCTATCCCCTCACGCTCGAGGAAGGAACGCCACTCTATCGCATGGCGTGCCGCGACGAGTCGCTCGAGCCCGACGAGGATTTTCAAGCCGCGTGTATGGATGTGGCTCGAGAGCGTCTATGCGCTGCCGGCTACCATCCGTACGAGGTGGCGAGCTATGCGCTTAATGGGCACGAATGCGCCCATAACATTGCCTACTGGACCGGCCAGGGCTATCTGGGCCTCGGTCGTTCTGCCGCGGGGATGTTCGATGCTGGGGATTTCGATCGCTTGGCCGAGCTGTTTCCCGGCGTGTCGCCCCGGGGTGACGCGCATCGCGTGCGCCTGGTACAGCGCGACGATGCCGCGACGACGTTTGAGGCTGAGTATCTGTCGCAGCGTGAGGCGGTGGCCGAGGACTTGATGCTTGCCTGCCGCATGACGCGTGGCGTTGAGCCTGACCTTCTGGCCCGTGCGGCGAACACGATTCCTGCGGACGAGCTGACGGCAGCTTGCGATCGCGCGCTCGATCTGGGCCTTGCCACCTGGGCGCCCGATACCGACGAGGGCTATACGGGCACCGTCACATCGAGTGATGTCGTTGCAGGTCGAGCCCTTGCCCACCTGGCGCCCACCCACTTGGGCTGGCTCGATGGAAATATGCTGTTCGAGCTGTTTTGGGGTCTAGCTTAGGCCGCTCGGGTAGAATTACCGCAATATATACGCTGCTGTGAGCAGGAGGTTGCCGCGCATGGCGACGATGAACGAAAAAGATTACTACGAGATTTTGGGTGTCTCCAAGGACGCCACCTCGCGTGATATTCAAAAGGCCTTCCAGCAAAAGGCCCGCAAACTCCATCCGGACGTTAATAAGGAGCCGGATGCCGAGGAAAAGTTTAAAGAGGTTTCCGAAGCCTATGCCGTGCTTTCGGACGAGCAGAAGCGTGCGCGTTACGATGCCATGCGCTCAGGCAATCCCTTTGCCGGTGCTCCTACGGCTTCGCCCTATGGCGGCGGCTACGCCGGTAGCGCGGGGTATGGTAATCCCTTTGAGGGCGGCTTTCCCTTTGGCGGCGCTTGGGGTCAGCAGCGCCGCGGCCAGGCTGCCTACAACCCCGAGAATGGCGCCAACGTGGTCGTCGATATCAAGCTCGATGCCAAGGAGGCCAAGGGTGGTGCCCGTAAGACCGTCCGCTACACGCGTTTCGATACTTGCGGTCACTGTGGCGGCTCGGGTTCCGTTTCGTCCGAGCATGCGCACACCTGCCCGAGCTGCGGTGGTCGCGGCCACATTGATGTCGACCTGTCCTTCCTGTTTGGCGCGGGTACGTTCCAGTCGGTCTGCCCCGAATGTGGTGGTTCCGGTAAGGTCGTGGCCGACCCCTGCCCCGATTGCGGTGGCAGCGGCCGCACTCGCGTAACCTCCGAGCAGACGATTGAGTTTCCTGCTGGCACGCATGATGGCGACGAGGTGCGCATCAGCGGCATGGGCCATGCCGGCACCAACGGCGCCTCGGGCGGCGATCTGGTCGGTCGGGCCCATGTTGAGGCCGAACGCTTGGAAGGCAAGGCCCGCACCGGTTTTTACCTGATGGGCATCGTGGCGCCGTTTTTGGTGCTGTCGGCCATCTCGGGCG
>CAKUCJ010000245.1 GCA_934643435.1 uncultured Collinsella sp. | reverse complement strand
CCTATTGTTTCCACCGGTATGCAAGACCTCGTGACCATCTGCTCCTACGATGTCGAGCGTCAGAATCAAGCATGCGAGGACGACGAGGGCCGACTCGTCAGCCCCATACCTGTGCGAACTTGTGGATTTGCTCCACATACTCGTTGACGGGGGTATTTTCGCCTGCTACTATATTCGGCTGTTGCACTAACTGATGCATGAAGGGCAAGTAAACATGTACGCAATCGTTAACACGGGCGGCAAGCAGTACAAGGTCGCCACCGACGATGTCATCACCGTCGAGAAGATCGAGGGCAATGAGGGCGATAAGGTCACCCTGCCGGTCATCTTCCTCAACGATGGTAAGAAGATCGTCACCGATCCCGACAAGCTGGCCAAGGCCAAGGTTACCGCTCAGATCGTTGAGCAGTTCAAGGGCGAGAAGCAGCTGGTCTTCAAGTTCCACAAGCGTAAGCGCTATCGTCGTCTGAAGGGTCACCGTCAGCAGCTCACCAAGCTGAAGATCGTGAAGGTCCAGGCTACGTCCCGCGCCAAGAAGGCTGTCAAGGCAGAGGCCGAGGCTGTTGCCGAGGCTCCCGTCGCCGAGTAGATTACACTCGTAACGAAAGAGTAGGTATACACAATGGCACACAAAAAAGGACTCGGTTCCTCCCGTAATGGCCGTGACTCCCGCGGTCAGCGCCTTGGCACGAAGCGCTTCGCCGGCCAGACGGTAACCACGGGCACGATTCTCGTCCGTCAGCACGGCACGCACATCCACCCGGGTGAGAACGTTGGCCGTGGCAAGGACGACACGCTGTTCGCGCTGGTCGACGGTACCGTTGAGTTCCACAAGGGTATCAAGCACAGGGTCAGCGTACGCCCGCTCGCGAACGCGTAATTCACCCTTCATAGAGCACATATGTGGGAGGCACTTGAGTTTTAGGATTCAAGGGTCTCCCTCTTTTTTGTAGGAGGCGATTCTGTTGTCACAGTTCACCGATATTAGCCGCATCAACGTGTGCGGCGGCGACGGCGGAGCCGGCTGCATGTCGTTTAGGCGTGAGGCCTTTGTACCTAAGGGCGGCCCCGATGGCGGCGACGGCGGTCGTGGCGGCAATGTCGTCATCCAGGCCGATGCTCAGCTGTCTTCGCTGATCGACTACCGCTTTAAGCATCACTTCCGCGCCGAGCGCGGCACGCACGGTCAGGGCGCCCGCCGCAACGGCAAGAGTGGCGAGGACCTCATTCTGAAAGTTCCCATGGGCACCGTGGTGCGCGAGCTCGACCCCGAGACGCAGACCCCGATGTTCGAGATTGCCGACCTGGTGCACGATGGCGAGCGCGTCGTCGTGGCCCCCGGCGGCGCCGGCGGTCTGGGCAATACGCACTTTGTGACGTCGGTGCGCCGCGCGCCCGCCTTCGCCCAGCTGGGCGAACCGGCCGAGGAGCATTGGATTGAGCTCGAGATGAAGCTTATGGCCGATGCCGCACTCGTGGGCTTTCCCTCGGTGGGCAAATCCTCGCTCATCGCGCGCATGAGTGCTGCCCGACCCAAGATTGCCGACTATCCGTTTACCACGCTCGTGCCCAACCTGGGCATGGTGCGGGCTGGCGAGTACTCCTATGTCGTTGCCGATGTCCCCGGCCTTATTGAAGGTGCGAGTGAGGGCAAGGGCCTGGGCCACCAGTTCCTGCGTCACATTGAGCGCACGGCGCTCATCATGCATGTCGTTGATATGACAGGCGGTTTTGAGGATCGCGATCCGGTCGAGGACTATCACATCATCAACCGCGAGCTCGAGCAGTATGGTGCCGAGCTTTCGGAGCGTCCGCAGATCGTTGTCGCCAACAAGTGCGATGCGCCGGGTACGGCCGACAAGATCGCCGACCTGAAGCGTGCTGCGCTCGACGACGGGCATATGTTCTTCGCTGTGTCTGCTGTGACGGGCGCCGGTCTCAATACCCTAATGCTTGCCGTGGGCGAGCAGGTGGCCAAGCTCCGCGCCGAGCTGGCGGTATCCGATGAGCCGGTCGATCTTCGTGATGACGAGTGGGAGCGCCGCCGCCTGCAGCGTGAGAAGCGTTTCCGCATTGTTCAGGAAGAGCCTCATGCCTTCCGTGTGGTCGGTCGTGCGATCGAGCGCATGGTCATTCAGACCGACTGGGAAAACGAGGAAGCCGTCATCTACCTGCAGCACAAGTTTGCGCGCATGGGCGTTGACGACGCGCTCGAGAAGGCCGGCTGTCGCGCAGGCGACGAAGTCCGCATTTGTCAGCGCGCCTTTGACTTTGAGGGCGCCGAGGACTTCTCGGAGTACGAGGATGTGCTTGAGGACGCCGTCGAGGTCGTTGAGGTGGCAGACGCCGTGGATGAGGGCGTCGAGGTTGTCGATGCGACAGATGTTGCCGACGATGTCGAGACCCCGGAGGGCGAGTAGACCATGTCGCTGCGCGGTGGAATCGGTTTGCCCGAGCTGCCTATCAAGGATGGGCAGGAGTTTCGGCTTGGCATTATGGGTGGCACCTTCGACCCGATTCATTACGGGCACTTGGTTACCGCCGAGCAGGCGCGCGAGTCGCTCGACTTGGACGCCGTGCTCTTTATGCCGGCGGGCTCTCCCGCCTTTAAGCTCGTCAAGCCGGTGACGCCTGCCGAGGACCGTTATGCCATGACGGTCCTCGCCACCGCTGCGAATCCGGCTTTTTTGGCGAGCCGATTCGAGATTGACCGTCCGGGCGTGACCTATACGGCCGATACGCTTCATGCCCTTCGCGACTTTTATCCGCCTCAGGTAAAGCTCTACTTTATTACGGGTGCCGACGCGATTATCGATATTGTGACCTGGCATGATGCCGACCGAATCGCCGAGCTTGCCACGTTTATTGCGGCGACGCGACCGGGCTTTGATATCGAT
>CAKUCJ010000244.1 GCA_934643435.1 uncultured Collinsella sp. | reverse complement strand
TCCCGCCATGGCTGACCGTGCACCTGCAGATAGCTCACGAGCTCATCATGCGTGAGGTCGAGCAAGGGGCGCACCACGATATTCCTCCGGCGAGGAATGCTCGATAGGCCCGCGAGCCCCGACCCCCTAATCGCGTTCATCAAAAACGTTTCTGCGCGATCCGAAGACGTGTGCGCGGTGCAGATACGAGCCGCCGTTCGCGGTGCCCCCGTCTGGGCGCAGAGCTCGCGAACATATCTGCGCGCCGCGGCGTAGCGCACCTCGCGCGCCGCGGCCTCGATATTGCCCGACTCGCCGTCAAAATAGGCATGCTCAACACACAGCGGCAAGCCATATTGAGCGCACAGGTCGCGCACGAAGGCCTCATCGCCATCGGATGCCTCGCCGCGCAGATGATGGTTCACATGCAGCACGTGCAGCCGTTCGCGCGCGATGGGGGCTACACCACGCCCGTCCTGGATATCCAGCTTTGATGTGCAAGCCATAAGGAGCAGTGCCGTCGAGTCCGCACCACCTGATACCATGAGCACCACGGGGGCAGCCGTCTGCCGCGTTGCCGGGGCCTTATCATCAGCCCTCAACGCAGCATGGTGTCCATAATGCTGAGATACCGTTGGCATTCGCTTCCTCCTCTATTCGACCGCACCCATTGTATCCTTTGGAATCTTATGTCTCGTCTGCACCTTCATATCCTCGGCAGCGGCTCAAAAGGCAACTGCGCGCTCATCGAAGGCCCCCAGGGGCTCATCATGGTCGACGACGGCCTTTCTCGTCGCGAGACATTGAAGCGCATGGCAGAACTGGGGCTCTCGGCAGACAACGTCTCGGCCCTTTTTGTTACTCATGAGCATAGCGATCACATCAAGGGTCTCGATGTCTGGTGCAAGCACTGGCGCGGCCCCCTCTTTGCCAGCAGGAATACGCTCGCATCCAAAGAAAGCCTTGCACATGTGCCCGTTGAAGAATTCGATCCTGGCGACGTGCTCGAGATAGCCGGGGTTCGTATTCAAACCTATTCGACATCACACGACGTCATCAACCCCGTTGGCTACCGATTTGATGCCCTTGGCGATTCTATTGGATTTGCCACCGACACCGGAGAGCTATCAAGTCATGCCATCGACACGCTTAAAGACTGCCGAGTTCTTGCGCTCGAGAGCAACCACGATGTGGCCATGTTACGCCAGGGAGATTACCCCCGCTTCCTCCAAGAGCGAATTCTATCTGCAAAAGGCCATCTTTCCAACGACCAAGCCGCCAACGCGGCGCGCGAACTCGTCACCGTTCGCACCGAGCAGCTCATCGCCATGCATATCAGCCAAGACAACAATCGTCCGAGCCTGACGGTCAAAAGTTACGCCCGAGCGCTCGATGCAACACTTGACGATGAGATCGGCAGCACTGCGACCAGACATTCTGGCTCGCGGGAACTCACCATACGTCCCGCAGGACAATATCGCCCCATGAGCATTCAATAGCCCCTCGCAATAAAAAATAGGGGGCCGGGAATCTCTTCCCAGCCCCCTATTCAGACTCTCGATTGAGACAGAGCAGCAACGCCGTTAGTCGATGGAAATCTTCGTAACGTTCTTCTTCTCGACAATCTTGGGAACCGTAACGGTCAGGATGCCGTCAGCGTACTTAGCCGAAAGGCCCTCACTCGAGGCGTCCTTCAGATACACGCCACGCGTCGCGCTGTACGAGCTGAACTCCTTCTGCAGGAAGTTCTTGCCCTCGTTCTCCTCGTCCTCCACGACATTCACGCTAATGGACAGGCGACCCTCGTTGAGCTCAACATCGATGTCGTCCTTGGCGACGCCAGTCAGATAAGCCTTGACCTCATAGCCATCGCCCTTGTCCTCAACGTCAACGGGAAACGCCTTGGAGGCAATCGAGTTGTTTGCCAGGTCGGTCATATCATCGAACAGATCGAACAGCGAGCTAGCAGAGGGACGAACGCCAAAAACCGAACGATAAGGAACCATGCTTGCCATGTTTACCACTCCTTTTAAGGGCTGCCGAGTCATCTTCTAGGTGACTGGGACTTCGTTTGACGCTCTTATATATGCCCACCCGTCTCTTATATATACATTTTGCTATAAAGTTTTTTGAGTCCAGTGCTATAAGCATATCTAAGTGCATCTGACTAAGGTTTTAGGAAGGTTAAGGTTCTTTGAACCGGCCCTTAAATAGTGCGTATATCCCTGGCAAATCAGCATAAGGGGCTTACAATGAGCACGTACGCGTTGTTGGTAACGAGCTAAAGGGCATCATGAACGACCAAAACCAAAACAATACGTTTAAGCCGGCTCAGGGGGAAGAATCCACCCCGCAGCCGACGCGGTTTCATCGCCCCCATATCTCGCAAGAGCCCATTGATGATCCAGAGCCCAAGTATGTAACGAGGAATCGATACCAAACACTCGAGGATGCCCAAACAGGACGCAAGCATATGGGCGTCGCCTCAGGAGATCCCGTATATCTTAAAGATGCACCGTTATCAAAAAACAGCGCAATCAATGCCGAGCCAACGAATGCGCCCGCAGCTCGAGAGCATAGAGGTCCTCGACCCAAGCAAACCTTGACGCATTCGGCTCGTTATCTCGAGATGCCAAAACAAGGAAAATCGATTTTCGTTTCATCAAGTAAACGACGTAAGCAGCATCGACTGACAATCCTGCTATTGATTATTGCGATCATAACGGTTGCCCTTGTAATTCGATTCGTTGTCTTTAAGTAAAGGCCCAATAGCTAAATAGCAAATAGAGCGACTGGAGTAATTGAGTCATTTAGCTCAATTAACGCAAAAAGGGGGAGGCCGCAAGGCCTCCCCCTTCTTCGATTCAAGCGTACGGCTCGGTGCCGTCCACCGGTCAGCGGCGCCCTGGCCTCCCACGGGC
>CAKUCJ010000243.1 GCA_934643435.1 uncultured Collinsella sp. | reverse complement strand
GTCAGGTCGTGGAGGGTTTTGTTGCCGATCGCCGTGACGGAGGCTATTCCGATGCCTCGGTGGAGCGCGCGCTTGCTGCCGTGAAGGGCCTGCATGCCTTTTTGGTGCGCGATGGGGCCGTGGCCCAAAATCCGACGGCGGCGCTGCGCCTGCCCAAAAAGGCCGATCGTCTGCCGGAATGCCTTTCGGTGGAGGATGTCTCGGCGCTGCTCGATCAAGACTTTCCCGAGGGCGAGATGGGACTGCGCGATCATGCCATCTTGGAAGTGCTTTACGGTTGCGGCTTGCGCGTGAGTGAGCTGGTTGGGCTCGATGTGGTCGATATCCATATTGATGACGGGTTTGTCCTGGTGCGCGGTAAGGGGTCCAAGGAGCGTCTGGCCCCGTTGGTAGGAAGTGCGGCGCGCGCCCTGACACACTATATATGTGATGGACGCGGTCGCTTGGCCGCCCATGCGCGCGGAACAGAGACATCGGCGGTCTTTTTAAATAAGAATGGCGGACGTCTGTCGCGTCAGGGCGTTCACGTCATATGCGAGCGCTACGGGCGACAGGTGGGTCTGGTGGGGCTTCATCCCCACACCTTGCGCCACTCCTTTGCCACCCACATGCTCGCGGGCGGCGCGGACCTGCGCGTGCTGCAGGAGATCTTGGGGCATGCCGATATTTCTACCACGCAGGTCTACACGCATGTTGACCGTACGCAGCTGACCGAGGTCTATCTGGCGGCCCATCCGCTGGCACATCGTTAATACACTGCCGACCTGCAATTTCTCGTTATTTGAGGGCGGGCCCCCGATTGTTGGAACGCGCTGTTGCGCACGTTTTGGCAATCGGGGGCCCGCCCCATTTTGTGCCACCGGTCGATGTCGCGGTGGGGTGCGCGTGTCGTGTGTGGGGGAGTTTGGGGGCGATGTGAACGGCATGTAAAGGGACCAAAAATTCGCCTCAAGGTCAACTTGAAGGTTGAGGTTGAAAGGCGGGGTGCTATAGGTGGCATCCCGCCTTTGCTGTAAACACAACATATTGTGTTTTCGAACATATGCTCGGGGGCGGCGCTCTATATTTTGGGGGTGGAGTGGTGGGGCGAGGTGGGGGAAGGGGTGGGGAAAGGTGTTGAAAAATGGGACGGTTCCCCATATTATTAATGGCGTCGACAGGCGGGGTGGTTCCCCGCGTACGTGCCATCTGAGTAACCGAGGGGAGGGCGCACATGGGAATGACGGGTGCATACGAGCGCAATCTCGATGCAAAAGGTCGTCTGTCCCTGCCTGCACCCCTTCGCGAGGAGCTTGGAGAGCATGTTCGCGTGTTCAAAGCCCTGGATGTCGATGCTCTGTACGTGTTCTCTGCCGAGGCCTTCGATAAGTGGGTCGAAGGACTCTTCGCGGGTCGTGAGGGCCACGAGGGTTTTAACCCGCGTGACATCAACGACCAGAAGCTCATGAGGGCGATCAACAAGCGCACCACGTCGATGGATGTGGACAGCGCCGGTCGTATCGGTCTTTCTGAGTCTCTCCGCAAGCAGGCGAACCTCGACCGCGAGGTCACGGTTGTGGGCAACTACGACCACCTTGAGGTTTGGGATCGCGCCGCGGCCGATGAGGACGATGACGACGAGGCCCTGCTGGACCTCTTCTTCTCGTAAGGGCAAGGCACGAGTAACGGATGGAGCGTGGGATCTTGACACAAGAATATCGGCATGAACCTGTCATGCTCGGCGAAGTGCTTGAGTCGCTGCAGCTTAAGAGCGGCTCCGTCGTCTGCGATTGCACCCTTGGCGGTGCCGGCCATTCGGTAAAGATGGCCGCGCAGGTGGGGGAGACGGGCCTTTTGCTCGGCGTCGACCAGGACGACATGGCCCTCGAGGCCGCTGGCGCCCGTCTGGACCGCGAGGTTCCCGGCGTACCGCACCGGCTGCTGAAGGGCAACTTCGGCGACTTGGACGAGCTGCTTTGCTCGGCCGAGGTGCCCGGGGTCGATGGCTTCCTGTTCGACTTGGGCGTTTCGTCACCGCAACTCGATATCCCTGGCAGGGGCTTTTCGTACAACGAGGACGCCCCATTGGACATGCGGATGGATCCGGGTAACAACACCTTAAACGCAGCTGAGGTCATCAACACCTATAACGAACACGACCTCGCCCGGATTCTACGCGTCTACGGCGAAGAGAAGTTCGCCTCGCAGATCGCACGCGAAATCGTGCGTCGCCGCGAGCAAGAACCGATCGAGACCACCGGCCAGTTTGTCGAGATCATCAAGGCGGGTATTCCAGCTGCCGCTCGTCGGCATGGTGGGCACCCTGCCAAGAAAAGTTTCCAGGCCATTCGCATCGAGGTCAACCACGAGCTCGATGTGCTCGAGAGAGGGCTTGACGCCGCCACCAGGTGGCTCAACCCGGGAGGACGCATCTGCGTCATCTCGTATCACTCGCTCGAGGACCGTATCGTAAAGAACCACTTTAAGGAGATGAGCCAGGGGTGCACGTGTCCGCCGGAGATTCCGGTGTGCGTGTGCGGCAACGTGCCGATACTCAAGGTCATCACCCGCAAACCCCTGGTTGCCCAGCCCGATGAGGTTGCGCGCAACCCTCGGGCGAGATCAGCCAAGATCCGCGTGGCACAGCGTCTGTAGACGCGACCGCGCGATATTGGACCTCCCGCTCGTACCACAAACGAAGCTTAAACACACTACCAATGTACTCGGGATGGGAGGCGGCATATCATGGGCTATAACACCTCAAACGCAGCACTCGCCTATGATATGAACGCCATGCCCGCCTATCGTGAGGCACCGCAGGCCCCCGTTGCTCCCCGCGAGCAGCGCACGCCGCGCTTTGATGTCTACACGGGCGCGGGCCGTCAGGCAAACCAGGCGGTAAGCCCGGTTTTCATGAGCGTTCTTAAAACGTTTTG
>CAKUCJ010000242.1 GCA_934643435.1 uncultured Collinsella sp. | reverse complement strand
GGACAGGATGGTGTCCAGGTCGCCGGTGAGCTCGGCAGAAACCAGGTCGACCGCACCGTCGACGACGATGCCCTGGGTACCATCGATGGAGATGATGTCGCCCTCGTGCAGCACGCGATCGCTACCCTCGATGCGCACGACCTTCTCGGCGGCATCGATATGGAAGCGCTCGACGCCGCAGACGCAGGGCGTACCCATGCCGCGGGCGATAACGGCGGCATGGCTCGTCTTGCCACCGTGGCTCGTAAGGATGCCCTCGGCGGCAACCATGCCCTTCAGGTCGTCGGGGTTGGTCTCCCAGCGGACCAGGATGACCTTGTGACCCTCGGCAGAACGCGCGACGGCGTCGTCGCTCGAGAACACGACCTCGCCCACGGCGGCGCCGGGGCTGGCGTTAAGACCGGTCGCGAGCGCCTCGTACTTCTTGGAGGAGTCGAACTGCGGGTGCAGGAGCTGGTCGAGCTGAGCGGGATCGATGCGGCTCACGGCCTCCTCGCGGGTGATCAGACCCTCCTCGACCATCTCGATGGCAATGCGCAGGGCGGCGGTGGCGGTGCGCTTGCCCACGCGGGTCTGGAGCATCCAGAGCTTGCCCTGCTCGATGGTGAATTCGATATCGCACATATCGCGATAGTGATCCTCGAGCGTCAAGAAGACGCGCTCGAGCTCCTCGCCAGCGGACTCGAGGCCCGGGGTGGTCTTGAGATCGGCGATGGGCTCGGTGTTGCGAATGCCGGCGACGACGTCCTCGCCCTGGGCGTTAACCAGAAAGTCGCCGTAGAACTCCTTGGTGCCGTCGGCCGGGTTGCGGGTGAAGGCAACGCCGGTCGCGGAGGTCTCGCCCTTGTTGCCAAAGGCCATGGCCTGAACGTTGACGGCGGTACCGAGCTCATCGGAGATGCCGTGCTGCTTGCGGTAAATGCAGGCGCGCTCGTTCATCCAGCTGCCAAAGACGGCCTGGATGGCAAGGCGCAGCTGGAGCTCCGGATCGTGCGGGAAGACGGGCTTGCCATCAGCGACCTCGAGCTCGGAATACAGGGCGGCCTCGACGTTGTCGGAGAAGATGCCCTTGAAGGTCTCGACGAGCTCCTGCAGGTCCTCGGCCGAAAGCTCGGAGTCGACGCGGACGCCGGCAACCAAGCGGGCCTGGGTCAGGGCGTTCTCGAACAGGTCGGCGTCGACGCCCATAACGACGTTGGAGAACATCTGGATAAAGCGGCGATAGCTGTCCCAGGCAAAGCGCGGGTTCTGCGTCTGGGCGATGAGGCCCTGGACGGAATCGTCGTTGAGACCCAGGTTGAGGACCGTGTCCATCATGCCGGGCATGGAGAACGGAGCGCCCGAGCGCACCGACACGAGCAGCGGATCGTTGGCGTCGCCGAGCTTCTTGCCGCAGCGGGCCTCGAGGTCGGCCTCGGCGGCAACGATCTCGTCGAGTGCGCCCTCAGGCCACACGTTGTCGGCACCAGAGTACTCGACGCAGGTCTGGCAGGTAATGGTAAAGCCACCGGGAACCGGCAGGCCGATACGGCTCATCTCGGCAAGGTTCGCGCCCTTGCCGCCAAGCACGAAGTTCATAGACTTGTCGCCCTCGGTGACACAAGTGCCCTGGGCGTCGGTTCCAAAACGGAAAACCCTCTTGCAATCGCTCACGATACTTCCCCTTCCATGCGCTCTCGCGCACGACCGTGGTAACGAATCGACCCGCCGGATGCGGGCCGTGAGGGAACTATACGGCGGGTTTTGGGCGGGCATGAGCAGAGGCTGCGCGGTTTGGTAAACGTGCTAAAACTGGCGGTAAACGGTAGGTAAAGGTGGTTACCTTATGAAGATACCAGTACAACGTAATTGCAGGTCAAAAGCGGTATAAACTGCTAAAACGCTTTAGCAAATAGGCCAATATAATATGATATTGAACATTGCGAAAATGCTCAATTGCCAGGTGGGACAAATCTATCAGAAGTATTTGTCCCAAAAAGACCGCTCAGCGATTGCTACTGCTGCGCGCGGCGAGCGGCGCGGCGGGCCCTTGCTTCTTGGATCTCCTCCAGATGAGCAATAATCTCGGAGGCGCTCTCCTCGATCGCCTTGCCGTCGGTGCGCACCACAAAGCATCCCAGGCGCTTCATGAGGGCACGGGCCTCCTCAAGTTCGCTGTGCACGCTCTCGGGCTCGGCGTAGGAGCCGGCGACGGCACGCGCATAGTCATCGCCCAGACGGCTATCGCGAATCTCGGAAATCACATCGACGGTCGAAATCAGACCGAATAGGCGCATCGGATCGACCTCGTAAATCGACTTGGGCGGCTCCATGCCGTGCGCCAGCGGAACGTTGGCGACCTTGTAGCCCTGATAGGCCAGATACATTGACAGCGGCGTCTTAGACGTGCGCGACACACCCAGTAGCACGATGTCGGCGCCCGATAGATCATCGCAGCCGCGTCCGTCATCGTGCTCGACAAAGTACTCCATGGCCTCGATGCGATGAAAATAACGATCGTCGGTCTTATGGATCACGCCGGCCACGCCCTTGGGCGCAGCACCGATAAGCGACGACAGCACGGCAAGCGTGGGGCCGATTAAGTCGACCGAACGGATATGCAGCATACCCAAGTAGTCGAGCACGCGGGCACGAAGCGCCGGGTCGACGATTGTGTGGAACACGGCGATATCGCGATGGTCCGCATCCACACGCGGACCGACAAACGACTCCACCTGCTCCACTGAGTTCACCTTGGGCAGGCGCAAGAGATGAAAAGCCCCTTCATCAAATTGCCCGGACGCCGCAAGCACCACCTCGCAAGCGGTATCTCCGAGTGAGTCGGAGATAACGATGACGGTGGGACGAGCGGTGACCGGGCAATCCATGCGGGGCTCCTTTTGCGCTTACGCGCAGGCTAGCTTACTTTTTGCGGGCAAGCTCACCGATGTTGGCGATGCCGGAGAAAACGGCCTCGAAGCGGTTGA
>CAKUCJ010000241.1 GCA_934643435.1 uncultured Collinsella sp. | reverse complement strand
GCTCGGCGCACTTGACGCGGGCGGGCATGTGCGAGATGTCCTGGAGCTGGGCGGCCTCGTCCAGGTCTTCCAGGTCTTCCTCGGAGAGCTGCTCGCCGCGGATCATGGCGAGGAAGAGCTCTGCCAGGCGGCGAGCTTCTTCGACGGTCTCGCCGGTGATGAGGTCGGCCATGATATCGGCGCTGGCCTGGCTGATGGCGCAGCCGTGCCCGGTAAACGAGGCCTCCTCGATTACATCGTTCTCGACACGCAGCTGCAGAGTGAGCTCGTCGCCGCAGCTGGGGTTGATGCCGTCGTGCTCGTGCGTTGGGGTGTCCATCTCGTACTTGTAGTCGGGGTGCGAGTTGTGCTCCATAAACGTGGTGGAGGTGTACAGATTACCCATTGAACGTGCTCCAAACGTGATGCAGGCCGGCGATGAACTTATCGATGTCGGCCTTGTCGTTGTAGAAGGCCACGCTGGCGCGGCAGCAGGCGAGGTTCTCGACGCCCAGCCAGGTAAGCAGCGGCTGTGCGCAGTGGTGACCGGCGCGGATGCACACGCCGTCCATGTCCATGATGCTCGCGACGTCGTGCGGGTGGATACCCTTGACGTTAAAGCTCACGACCCCGTGGTGGTTGTCCCAATAGATGGAGCCGATGATCTGGACAAAGTCGAGCTGCATGAGCTCGCCCATCAGGTAGTGGACGAGTGCCTTCTCACGGGCCTGGATGTTTTCGTAGCCCACCGTGTTGACCAGGTAATCAAGCGCCGCGCCCGTGGCGAAGATGCCGGCGGCGTCCTGCGTGCCGGCCTCGAACTTCTCGGGGACGGGCGCCCAGACAGCGTCCTGCTCGGTGACCGAATCTATCATCTCGCCGCCGGTGAGCATGGGCGGCATGGCGTTGAGCAGGTCCATCTTGCCCCACAGCACGCCGATGCCCATGGGACCCATGGCCTTGTGCGCGCTAAAGGCAAAGAAGTCGGCACCCAGGTCGGCCACGTTAACCGGCATGTGCGGCAGCGACTGCGCGCCGTCGACGACCAGATAGCCGCCGTACTTGTGCACGAGCTTGCCGAGGTTCTTGACCGGGTTCTCGACGCCCAGCACGTTGGAGACCTGACCCACGGCCAGAATCTTTGTCTTGGGACCTACCTTGGCAAGAACTTCCTCGGTGGTGAGCTGGCCGGTCTTGGTGGGGTAGAGGTAGACGAGCTTGGCGCCGGTCTCGCGGCAGACCTGCTGCCACGGGATCAGGTTGGAGTGATGCTCCATGATGGTGATGACGACCTCGTCGCCGGGCTCGAGCACCGTAGGCGCAAAGCTCTTGGCGACCAGGTTGAGCGACTCGCTCGTGTTGCGGGTGAAGACAACCTCGTTAGCCTGGGAGGCGCCGATGAGGTCGGCGATCTGCTGGCGGACCTTCGCGATGGCGTCGGTGGCCTCGACAGACAGCGAGTACAGGCCGCGCAGCGGGTTGGCGTTCATGCGCTGGTAGAAGTCGCGCTCGGCGTCGAGTACGCAGGCGGGGCGCTGCGCGGTAGCGGCGCTATCGAGGAAGGCGATCTCGGGGTGCTGCTGGAACAACGGGAACTGGCCCTTGTAGGGGTTGGTCTCGATGTCCACGGTAGGCCAGCCGCGCGAAGCCTCGTCGCTGGCATCGAGCTCCATGGGCTCGGGGGCGGTGCAGGTATCGCATTTAACGTGCTCGGTGTCGATCATGCGAGCTCCTCCTCAAAGTTATCGATCAGGTTGTTGCCCAGGCGGACGACGGCGGCGCGGGTGCGCTCATCGGCGGCGGAAAGCGCGGCGTCCTCCAGTTTGGCGCGGATGAACAGGTCCTCGGCGGCGTTTTGGTCAAGGCCGCGGCAGGCGAGGTAGAAGAGCTGCTCGTCACGGACGTGGCCGATCGTGGCGCCGTGGTTGCCGGCGACGTCGTCCTCGTCGCACAGGATGACGGGGACGGTCTTGTTGTCGACGCCCTTGTTGGCGAGCAGCACCGTCTCGCGCTCGGTGCCGGTTGCGCCCTTGCAGCCGTGCACGAGGTCGATGGTGCCGCGGTAGACCTTCTTGGACGTGCCGGTCAGCACACCGTTGGCGTCGATTTCGCACTCGGTCTTGCGGCCGCGGTGGCGCAGCTCGTAGTTAAAGTCGCGCACTTGCTCGCGGGCGCCCAGGTAATCGGTGTCGATCGTCACCTTGGCGGTGTCGCCCAGCAGGTCGCCAGCAAGGCCGGTGGCGCTGGCGCCGGCACCCAGGACGGTGTGCTGTACGTTGACGCGCGCGCCCTCGTCCAAAAACAGGCCGGTGTCGTCGAGTGCGATCCAGCTATCGTCGAGCGTCTGCGTGCAGGTCACATTGACGGTGGCGTACTCGTGGGCGCACACGCGCAGTACGGAGCCCACGACGCCCTCGCCGGCAACGGGAGAGTCCAGGGCGATGTGCAGGTCGAGCGTGGCCTGCGGACGGGCGACGACGTCGATAGCGGCAATCGCAGCCGCTGCGTCGACGCCGCTCACGCGAATGGTAGCCGTGGCGTGCTTATATGCGGGCACATCGATGACGATGCGCTTAGTGGCGTGGTCGGCCAGGTAGGCGTAGGCGGCCTCGCCCATGCCGGTTTCGAAGGCCTCAGCGGGGGAGAGCTCCTCCTCGAGCTTGATGGCGCCTGCCTGGTAGACAGAGGTCGCGGGAACGTCGAGCTCCGTCTCGGGGGTGATGCGGGCGCGATCGGCGGCATCACCAGGGGCGGAGGCACGGCGCTCGGGGAAGCGCTCGGCCATGGCACCCATGGCGGCGTCGAACGCGTCGGTCGCGCCGAGGAACTGCTCGTCCAGACCCTCGACCTCAACGGCCTCGGCAGGAGCGGCGGCAAGCTCGTTCGAAAGCTCGAGCTTGGTCTGGTTCATCTTGAGCCAGCCCCAGGTAGCTGCGGGCATCGCGTTGACCTGTTCAAGCGTGGTAGCAGCGGTGTTCGTGGTCTGTGTCA
>CAKUCJ010000240.1 GCA_934643435.1 uncultured Collinsella sp. | reverse complement strand
AATGTACTGTCGACTTCTTCTCAAACTAATCCTAAGAGACAAGGCCGTATGGATTTGTACGCTCGTTCTCGCTGCAGCCTTTTTCGTCCCCATTGCGTTCAATTCACCCATCTACGGGCCCTTCTTTATGAAGCAGGGCATGCAGGGCTTTGTCGACGCATTCAATACGCGCGCGCCCCAGGCCAGCGGCACAGACCTATCGCCAGAGCAGCAAGATGACGCTGAGCTTGCAAGATACGCGAACGCCGCCCTCGCCGCTCAAACCGACGCCGCCTTTCTCGATTCTGCCGAGAGCTACTACGCGCTCATGGACGAGGGCTTCCAATCCGGGTCCATCGTGGGAGACCGAGAGACCAATGACGCGGAGCTCGCATATTGCCGCGCCCTGAGCAGCTCCGGCATCACGGATATCCCGGCCTCCGCAAACGACCTGCCATTCCTTTCCTTCCTGCCTTACGCCATTGCCGCGGCGCCGTCTTTCCTTCCCTTCATCCCCTTCCTTCTCTCGTCGATACTCCTGCTCGGCGCCACAAGGCCCGGTACCCTGGCGGCAAAGGCGCCCGCACCCAAATTCCGGCGCCTTATCCAAACCGTGTTTTCGATAATTGGCGCGGGGACCGCGATGCTCCTCGCCGGCCTTGCGCCCGGGAGTATTTACGCCTTGGTCCTAAACGGCTTCGGGCAAATCGGGTACCCGATCGCCTTCTTCCATGACGGCGCGCTTGCCACCACGACCGCGGGAAACGTCTTCACTACCCTGCTTCTCGCGCTGCTCGCGGGTGGAACCTTGATATCCGTTTGTTCCGTCGTCCTATCGACCGCAACGAGGCGCGTCTTCGCGGGCCCCCTTGCCTCCGCGTTGCTTGTCGCGGCCCCGGCATTCCCGTTATTGTCCGATTCGGCGCTGGAGCATAATGCCGTGCTCGGGCTCCTGCCGCTGGCCGTGTTCTCGCCTATCGAGGCAACGGGTTACGTAGGATGCTTCCCGACAGAATTCATTGGCTCCGGTTCGGGCGGCGCATCGATGCTTGCCGTGGCCCTGGTATACGTCGCGGTCTTTTTTACGGTCGGCGCCGTTGCGACACGTTCCCCCAAACAGCCTGGACCCGCGAAAAAGCACCATGGGCTTGAGCTTCTAGACGCGAGCGTGGGATACGGAAGCACGACGATACTTTCAATCGGGTCGCTTTTCCTGAGCCCGGGAACGGCGGCGGGCCTCGTTGCTCCCAACGGCTCGGGGAAAACCACTCTTCTGGAAGCGCTGTCGGGCCAATTTCCCACCCGTATCCGATCGGGAAGCCTGACGGCAGACGGAATCTGCCAACGTCAATCAGCCGAATTTGCGGAACTTGTCTATCTGAGCTCTTCGGGCAGCGCGGATCTTTACCCCACGCTATCGGCCCTCGAGCACCTTGCCTTCGTTAGGGAGGAGTGGAAACCAGCCACCGACATCGACTCGCTCTGCAACTCACTCGGAATCTCCCCATATCTCGACAAGCCGACCCGTAAACTCTCGACAGGAATGAAGCAGCAGGTAAAGCTTGCCATGGCGATAGCGACCGATTGCCCGTACCTCGTCCTCGATGAACCGCTGAACGGCCTCGATCCGGGAAAACGGAAAACCTCCTGCGACGCGATGCGCAGCGAGGTGGAGCGGGGACGCAGCGTGCTCATCTCAAGCCATCTACTCGACGACCTGGCAGACCTCACCAACTCGTTCTACTTCATCGAAGCCGGCACGCTCGTGGAAAAGATCGAGTCGTCCTCGCAAACACTCAAGCAGGAATACCTCGATACATACGAAGGAGGTGAATGACATGAAACCATTTGAACAGCTGAAGTCCAATGCGTCGCGCATGGCTGTCTACGCCATCCTCGTGGCAACGGCTTTATGCGGAATCGCGGCACCCGTCTATGCGCTCAACGGGGAGAAAGGCGATGTCGAACCCGCGTACATGGCTTCGACGGTTAAGGACCGGTACAAAGCCTTCTCTGGAGACACGTTTTACGTAGCAGAGTACGACACGACCTACCGTCAGCTTCGCTACAACAAGGGCTACGACTATCTAGGCGCAGAGGCAATCAGCTATACGTCGGGTTGGTACCGCTCCAACTATGGACACATAACCCAGTTCAAGTGTAACTACCGTGTGTACAACTAAAGCAACCGGCCGGGACGAGGGGTGACGCAAAAGCGTCGCCCCTCGTTTTTAACCATGTCAACTGAACCTAGTTCAGTTTGGTTGATTTCCGATCTCAGCCGAACACATTGAGCGGAAAGGCCGTTCCCGCAGTCAGTCGAACGTCCCCGGGGCCCTTCTCAGGCCCCGGGGACGGCATTTTCCCAGTTGAAGGAACGGTGGAGATGTGTTTCGATGGGTCAGATTCGTGTCGTTCCGAAAAGACCGTGAACCTTTTGTGGGACACGGGGCGCCGTGGTACCATAGCCGAGTTTGTTGTCTTGGTCGGAAACCAAGACGCCTTATGCGCTGATCGGTAACCAGCGCCTGACTAATAAGGAGTCCTACCATGAAGCAGGGTATCCATCCCCAGTATGTCGAGTGCACGGTGACGTGCTCCTGCGGCAACACCTTCAAGACGCACGCTACCGTGTCCGAGATGAAGGTCGAGCTTTGCAACGAGTGCCACCCGTTCTACACCGGCCAGCAGAAGTTCGTCGACACCGGTGGACGCGTCCAGCGCTTCGCCGACAAGTTCGGTGGCGCCGCTGCCGCCCAGCTCAAGAAGGCTGAGGAGGCCAAGGCTGCCAAGGCCGCCAAGGCTGCTGAGGCCGAGGCCGCTCGCAAGGCCGCCGCTGAGGCTAAGGCTGCCGAGAAGGCCAAGCGTGCTGCTAAGTTTGCCGAGGAGGCTGCCAAGCAGGCCGCCGAGGCTCCCGCAGAGGCTCCCGTCGAGGAGGCCGCTGCCGAGGCCGAGACCACCGAGGCTGCTGAGTAAATAGCTCGCCGCGGAA
>CAKUCJ010000239.1 GCA_934643435.1 uncultured Collinsella sp. | reverse complement strand
AGTATGATACCCATTTGAACGAGCACAGACCACCCATGCATTAAAGCCCCATCTGAACCGGTCTATCCCGCCGGTTTCCCGTAGAGCAGGAAACTTTACCCGCGGCCCCCGCCGGGAATAGCAAAAAGGCGACCCCTGACCGGAGTCGCCCTTGCATGAGCTGCTTATGTGCGGCTGTTACTCGGCGTCGTGGTGACGGCGGGGTTTGCGGCCTCCGTTGTCGCCGGGACGGCGCGGACGGTCGCTGCGCTCGGAGCGCTCGCGACGCGGACGCTCACGGCGCTGGAAGTGCTCGCCGTCGCCCTCGGAGGCACCCTCGGCGCGAGCCGGGGCCTCGGGCTTGTCCAGACGATCGAGCGAGATCTTGCCGCGATCGTCGACCTCGATGACGACGACCTTAACCTCGTCGCCCACGTTGAGGACATCCTCGACCTTCTCCACACGGCCCTTGGCGACGCGGGAGATGTGCAGCAGGCCGTCCTTACCGGGCAGCAGGTTCACGAAGGCGCCGAACGGCTGGATGGAGACAACGCGACCGGTGTACTCCTCGCCCGGCTCGGGAACCTTGATGATGAGCTTGATGCGCTCGACGGCCTGATCGACGGACTCGCCGGTGCCGCCGACAAAGACAGTGCCGTCCTCCTGGATGTCGACCGAAGCGCCGGTCTCGTCCTGGATGCCGCGGATGACCTTGCCGCCGGAACCGATGACATCGCGGATCTTGTCGGTCGGAACCTGGATGGAGACGATGCGCGGAGCGGTGCTGCGCGTGGTGTGGCGCGGCTCGGGGATCACATCGAGCATCTTCTGCAGGATGAAGGCACGACCCTCCTTGGCCTGCTGCAGGGCGCGGGCCAGGATGTCGAAGGTGAGGCCGGTGGCCTTGTTGTCCATCTGCAGGGCGGTGATGCCCTCGGTGGTGCCGGTGACCTTGAAGTCCATGTCGCCCAGGAAGTCCTCGAGACCCTGGATATCGGACAGGACCACGGTCTTGCCCTCCTCCTGGATCAGGCCCATGGCGATACCGGAGACCGGGCGCTTAATGGGCACGCCACCGTCCATAAGGGCGAGCGTGGAACCGCAAGTCGAAGCCATCGAAGAAGAGCCGTTGGACTCCATGACCTCGGAGACCACGCGGATGGCGTAGGGGAACTCGTTCTCGTCGGGGAGCACCGGAAGCAGGGCGCGCTCGGCCAGGTTGCCGTGGCCGATCTCGCGGCGCTTGGGGCTGCCCATGCGGCCGGTCTCGCCGGTGCAGAACGGCGGGAAGTTGTAGTGGTGCATGTAGCGCTTGCCCTCGGTGGGCTCGATGGTATCCAGACGCTGGCCCTCGTTGAGCATACCGAGCGACAGGACGGAGAGCACCTGGGTCTGGCCGCGCTGGAACAGGCCGGAACCGTGAACGAGAGGCAGGTAGTTGTCCTTCACCATGATGGGACGAATCTCGTCGGCGGCACGGCCGTCAACACGCTCGCCCGTCTCGACGACCATGGTACGCATGGCCTTCTTCTCGAGCTTCTTGAGCGCCACGGGGATCTCGCGCTCCCAAGCGGCCTGCTCCTCGTCGGTGAACTCGGCGCGGATGGACTCCTTCAGAGCCTCGACCTTACCGATGCGGGAAAGCTTGTCGGCATCGCGCAGGGCAGCGGCCATCTCGTCGTAGTGGGCGAAGATGCGCTCCTGGACCTCCTCGACGGGCTGGTCGAGCGGGTACTCCTTCTTGACGATGGCGCCGTTGACCTGCTCCCACTCGGCGACGAACTCGTCCTGGGCCTGACAGAAGGCAGCGAGGGCCTCCTGGCCAAACTTCATAGCGGCGAGCATGTCATCCTCGGAGATCTCCTCGGCACCGGCCTCGACCATCGAGATGAAGTCGGCAGAACCGCCCAGCTCAAGGTCCAGGTCGGAGTTCTCACGCTCCTCGTAGGTGGGGTTGACGATAAACTCGCCGGTCTCCACGTTGCGACCGATGCGCACGCAGGCAAGCGGGCCCTCGAAGGGCACGCCGCCGAGCGTCATGGCCAGGGAGGCGCCCATGACGTTGATGACGTCGAAGGGGTTGACCTGGTCGGCGACGAGCGAAGTGGCAACGATCTGCACCTCGTTGCGGAAGCCGTCCGGGAAGCTCGGGCGAATCGGGCGGTCGATCATGCGGGCCGTGAGCGTGGCCTTTTCGCTGGGACGGCCCTCGCGCTTGAGATAGCCACCCGGAATGCGGCCTGCGGCGTACATCTTCTCGTTGAAGTCGACGGTCAGCGGGAAGAAGTCGTAGTTCTTGCGCTCCTTGGAGACGACCACGGTGTCGAGCATCGTGGTGTCGCCCTGCTTGACCAGGCAGGCGCCGGTGGCCTGCTTGGCAAGCTCGCCGGACTCGAAGGTGTAGGTCTTGCCGTACAGCTCAAAGGTCTTGGATACGAGTGTCATTGTTCTCCTTTACCCCACAGGCCCCTTGCCTGCGGGCTTCTCATGTGACGCGGGCCCCCTGCCCCCGCCACGCTTCAGAGCGTGATTGTTCACGCCCTTACACAAAAAGAGCGCCCCGCTGCGCAGGACGCTCTTAGCATGTACAAATCCGTTACTGGATGTTGTCGCGGATGCCCAGAGCCTTGATGAGCTCACGGTACTCGACGATGTCGTTCTTCTTGATGTAGGAGAGAAGACGACGACGACGGCCGACGAGCATGAGCAGGCCACGACGGGTGTGGAAGTCCTTCTGGTGGGACTTCATGTGCTCGGTCAGCTCCTTGATGCGCTCGGTCAGGATGGCGACCTGGACCTTGGGGTTGCCGGTGTCGACCGGGGTGTTACCGAACTGGGCAGTCAGCTCCGCCTTGCGCTCTTTGGAAACAGTCATTGTTTCACCTTTCGTTTCTTGTCGCCCGCGGGCGACGCTATTCGCCTCGGACTGGGAAGCCGCCGGTGGAGCGAGCATCCAAGGTCGAGGTACCAACAGGTCGGTATGTTACCACAAGC
>CAKUCJ010000238.1 GCA_934643435.1 uncultured Collinsella sp. | reverse complement strand
GCCTTCTCGGTGGTCATGGAGATCATGGCGCCGTTCTGACGGTTGCCGATCTCGCCGGCGTAGGGACCGTACTCCAGGAAGGTGTGGTAGAACACGCCCTCGCCGTGGGTGACGTTCATGATGCGGTTCTTAAGACCCATGATGCCACGGGTCGGAATCTTGAACTCAAGGTGGGTCACGATACCCGAGGTGTCCATGCTCGTCATGATGCCGCCGGAGGTACCGAAGACCTCGACGACCTTGCCCGAGTACTCGTCCGGGCACTCGACGACGGCCTGCTCGACGGGCTCCATCTTGTTGCCGTTCTCGTCCTTCTTAAACAGAACGCGGGGACGGCCGACCTGGAACTCAAAGCCCTCGCGGCGCATGGACTCCATCAGGACGGACAGGTGCAGAATGCCGCGGCCCGAGACCTCGACGCCGCTCTTGTCCTCGAGCTCCTCGATCTTCATGGTCACGTTGTTCTCGGCCTCGTTGAACAGGCGCTCCTTGAGCTGACGGGCACCCACGATGTCGCCATCGCGGCCGACGAGCGGGGAGGTCGAAGCCTCGAAGACGATGGACAGGGTCGGCGGGTCGATCTCGATGGGCTCGAGCTCGACGGGGTTCTCGGGGTCGGTGTAGACATCGCCGATATCGGTGCGGTCGATACCGACAACGGCGGCAATGTCGCCGGCACCGACTTCCTGGCACTCGGTGCGGCCCAGGTAGTCGAAGGTGAAGAGCTGCTTGACGGTAGCGGTGGCGCTGGAGCCGTCGTTCTTCACAACCAGAATCTGGTCGCCCTGGTGGATGGTGCCGGAGTACACGCGGCCGATGCCGATGCGGCCGACAAAGTTGGAGTGATCGATGGTCACGCACTGCATGGCCAGCGGGGCGTTCTCGTCAACCTCGGGCGCGGGCATGTCGTCGATGATCATGTCGAGCAGCGGGTACATGTCCATGTTGCCGTCCTCGGGGTCATGGCGGGCGAAGCCGTTGACGCCGCTGGCGTAGATGACGTGCTCCATGGCAAACTCGAGCTGGTCGTCGGTAGCACCCAGGTCGGCCATAAGGTCCAGGCAGTCGTTGTATGCCTTCTCGGGGTTAGCGCCCGGACGGTCAATCTTGTTGATGACGATCATGATCTTGAGGCCGGTGTCGATAGCGTGACGCAGCACGAAGCGGGTCTGGGGCATGGGCCCCTCAAAGGCGTCGACCAGCAGCAGGGCGCCGTCGGCCATACGCAGCACGCGCTCGACCTCGCCGCCAAAGTCGGCGTGGCCCGGGGTGTCGATGACGTTGATCTTGACGTCCTTGTACTCGATAGAGATGTTCTTGGCGAGAATCGTGATGCCGCGCTCGCGCTCCTGGTCGTTAGAGTCCAGGACGCGGTCCTCGACCTGCTGGTTGGCACGGAAGGCGTCCGTGGCACGCAGGAGCTTGTCGACCATCGTCGTCTTGCCGTGGTCGACGTGGGCGATGATGGCGATGTTCCTCAGATTGTCTACGCGCATGTAGTTCCCCTATCTTCTATCCATATACAAACGGCACGCGTATGCGGCCCGCCCAGCGATGCAACGCTCGGCGGGAATATTGAGCCTTTTGCCGAAAACTCGTTTATTTTAGCGATTTTAGATAAGAGGGGTTTCCTCACCTGCAGGTTCAGGGTCGCTCCACATAAAACCATCGCCGGCGCCCATGCCCTCATACAGCACATATGCCGAAAAACCGCTCTCGAGCGTGGTCTCGAAGAAACTCACGAGCAGGGCATCGTGATAGCCGCCGTCAATTTCGACGCAGCCAGTGTAGCCGATGGCATAGCGGGCGATACGGCCCAGCCCCTCGTCCTTAAGGCCCATCTTGTGCTCGGAGATAAAGTTGGTGGCGGCCTCGAGGCATGCCTCCTCGCCGTCCTCGTCAAGCGCCGCCAGATAGCGGTTGGAAGCGGCGTCCTCGATCGCCACAACTACACCCGGATTCTCGCCGGCAGCAAGGTCGTCCAGGAACGCGCCAATCAGGTCGCACACCATGGCGTCGAGCTCGGCGGAGACGTTGCCGGCGTCCTGCATATCCTGTGCCATCTTTAGACCTTCCCATCGAGTCTGGCGTCGTTACAGTTCTTGTGCCTCGGCAGCGATCTTGGCAGCAGCGTCGCGGGCGCGCATCATATCCATCGCGCGCTTGTCGAGCACCTTGATCTGGTTGGTCAGCATTACCGCATCGACCACACCCCAGATTACCAAGCCTGTTGAAATCGAAAACCCAAGCGCACCAACTGTACCACGAAGGCGCGAGCAGATTGCCGCGACAAGAGCGGAGATGACAACCATCTTGATATAGGAGCCACGGCGCTCGCGAAGCGTGCGGGCCTGCGTCACATAGGCGATGCGAGCCGCCTCGGATGCTTGCGAGCGCATCTGGGCTTCACGCGCGATGGCGGCCGCTTCAGCCGATACGCGGGTACCCATCAGCGACCTCTCGGCTCGCGTGCCAGACATTTAGAAATCATCGGGAGAGAGCGTATGGACGAACTCGTCGAACTTCTCGAACTCCTGCTCGTCGTCGACTTCCTCGGCGTGCGAGGAAACGGTGCCCAAGCGGTTCATGATGTCGTCCTCCACAAACATGGGGGCATTGCTGCGCACGGCAAGGGCGATGGCATCGCTGGGGCGGGCGTCGATTTTACGTTCACTCCCATCGGCGAGCACAACGATCGTCGCGTAGAACACCGGCGGCTCGGCGCGGACGATCTCGATGCGCTCGAGCTTGGCGCCCAGGGCATCGACGGTATCAAGCAGCAGGTCATGCGTTATCGGGCGCTCGGCGCGACCGCTATCGATGCCACGGCTAATGGCCGCGGCCTCAAACGAGCCGGTCTGAATGGAAAGCGAACGCAGGGGTGCCGTCGAATCCGACTTGCCGCAGCGCTCGCGAAGCACGATAAGCGATGGCACGGGACCGGCGGCCATGACGATGGTCTCTATGTCGACACGAACCATGG
>CAKUCJ010000237.1 GCA_934643435.1 uncultured Collinsella sp. | reverse complement strand
GCGGGCGCGAAAAGAAGTGTCGGGTTTGGCGCGCCCGCCCCCGCATGTCTCCCGCGTGGGCGATACTCGGCTTATCGACCCGCGATGCAAAGGAGATGCTCATGGCAAACATCAAGTTCCCCGAGGGTTTCTATTGGGGTGGCGCCACCGCCGCCAACCAGTTTGAGGGCGCTTGGAACGTGGACGGCCGCGGCGCTTCCGTCGACGACCACTTCCTGGGCGGCAGCTACAAGGAGCCGCGTCAGATCACGATCGACATCGACCCCGATCGCTTCTATCCCAACCATGACGGCATCGACTTCTACCACCACTACGAGGAGGACATCGCGCTGTTCGCCGAGATGGGCTTCAACATGTTCCGCATGTCCATCTCCTGGAGCCGCATCTTCCCCAACGGCGACGACGCCGAGCCCAACGAGGCCGGCCTCGCCTTCTACGACCGCGTCTTCGACTGCCTGCGTGCTCACAACATCGAGCCGCTCGTGACGCTCTCGCACTACGAGATGCCCTATCACCTGGTCGAGAAGTACAACGGCTGGGCAAGCCGCGAGCTCATCGGCTTCTTTGAGAAGTACTGCCAGACCGTCTTTGACCGCTACCAGGACAAGGTTAAGTTCTGGCTCACCTTCAACGAGATCAACTGCGGCACCATGGACATGGGCGCCATGATGGAGACCGGCCTGATCCAGGGCTTCGAGGGCCCGGCAAGCGCCATCAAGACCACCGCTCAGCAGCGCTTCCAGGCTCTGCATCACCAGTTTGTGGCCAGCGGCCGCGTCGTGCGCTACGCTCACGAGCACTACCCGCAGTTCAAGATGGGCAACATGGATTGCTTCATCCTCTCCTACGCCGCCACGTGCGATCCGGTCGACGTGTTTGCCACGCAGCAGCAGATGAACTCCATGAACTGGTACTGCTCCGACGTACAGGTGCGCGGCAAGTACCCGTTCTACGCCAAGCGCTTCTGGGCCGAGAACGACGTCGAGCTTGCGATGGAGGACGGCGACCTGCAGGATATCGCCGACGGCAAGGTCGATTTCTACACCTTTAGCTACTACATGTCCGGCACCGTGGGCACGCACAAGGACCACGAGATGACCGAGGGCAACATGACCTTTGGCGGCAAGAACCCCTACCTGGAGTCCACCGACTGGGGCTGGCAGATCGACCCACTGGGCCTGCGCATCGCCCTCAACGAGATTTACGCTCGTTACGAGATTCCGCTGATGGTGGTCGAGAACGGCATGGGCGCCTACGACGAGGTCGAGGAGGACGGCTCCATCCACGATCCGTACCGCATCGCCTATCTGCAGAGCCACATCAAGGCCATGGGCGAGGCCATCGCCGACGGCGTTGACCTGATCGCCTACACCTGGTGGGGCCCCATCGACCTGGTGTCCGCCGGCACCGGCGAGATGCGCAAGCGCTACGGCTTCATCCACGTCGATAAGTACGACGACGGCACCGGCACCTACGAGCGCCGCCGCAAGGACAGCTTCTTCGCATACAAGAAGATCATCAAGTCCAATGGTACTGAAGGTTTGGAGTAATTGAGTTCCGGCGTTCTAACGAATGCCGGACCGGCTCGTGCGCTCAACCTGCGGTTTTATCACTGCTGTCGCGCTTCGCCTCCCAATCCAGAAAGGGCCGCTCTATGTCCTCCCGCAAAATCTTGTTTCTTGATGTCGATGGCACGATCACCGACTATGAGGACAACATTCCTGCGTCCTGCGTGGCGGCCATCCGGGCCGCCCGCGCCAATGGGCACCTGGCTTATATGTGCACGGGCCGCAGCAAGGCCGAGGTGCCGCCCGAGCTCGAAGCTATCGGTTTCGACGGCATGATCGGCGGCAACGGTTCTTATGTCGAGTCGGCGGGCGAGGTGGTCATGCACCAGCTCATCACCGCCGACCAGTGTCGCCACGTCGTCGACTGGCTGCACGGCCGCGGCCTCGAGTTCTACCTCGAGAGCAACAATGGCTTGTTCGCGAGTGAGAACTTTCGCGAGGCGGCGCGCCCGGTGCTGCAGACCTATATGGGTCGCAAGGGCGTGGAGGACGCCGACGAGCTCGAGACCGACGACGTCATGCACGGCATGGTCTACGGCGCGCCGCTCTACCGCGACGACCTCAACAAGGTGAGCTTTATCCTGTCGAGCTATCAGGATCATCTGGATAGCATCGAGGAGTTCCCCGACCTTGAGTGTCATACCTGGGGCGGCGCCGGCGAGACGGCGCTCTTTGGCGACATGGGCGTGCGCGGCATCACCAAGGCACATGCCGTCAACACGCTGCTCGAGCATCTGGGCGCCGACCGTGCCGATACCGTTGCCTTCGGTGATGCCAAGATCGATATCCCGATGTTCGAGGCGTGCGCCACGGGCGTGGCCATGGGGTCGGGCGGCGACGAGTGCAAGGCCGCGGCCGACTACGTGACCACCGATGTCGATGACGATGGCATCTGGAACGCCTTTGTGCACTTGGGGCTCATCGAGGGCTAATCAACAGCATGGGTGCCGCCGGGGCGAAGGTTTTGGAAGAGGCCGACGATTTGAGCCCTCGCCTTAGAATTTGGACCAATTGGCACTATAATCACCATAGGCATGCGCATAACGTTGCGCTTAATCAAGAGGAGAAAACGTATGGGTCTGTTTGACATGTTCAAGAAGAAGGCTGAGCCCGCGGCTGCCGCTGCTCCGTCCTCCATCTCTGCTTCTGCCGGCGCCGACGTGCTGTGCTCGCCCGTCAAGGGCAAGGTCATCAAGATGGCCGACGTGCCCGATCCCGTCTTTGGTGGCGAGGTTCTGGGCAAGGGCTGCGCCGTGTGGCCCGAGGACGATCTGGTCTACGCTCCCTGCGACGGTAAGGTGACCGTCACCATGGGCCACGCCGTGGGTCTGCAGTCCGATAGCGGCATCGAGGTTCTGGTGCACGTTGGCGTCGATACCGTCAACATGAACGGCGACGGCTTCGAGGGCTTCGTCAAGGCCGATGA
>CAKUCJ010000236.1 GCA_934643435.1 uncultured Collinsella sp. | reverse complement strand
CCAAGTCCCCGTGGCTAGCAAGAACAATACTTACCATCACATAACCTCCTTTTTGTCTACGTAATTCCTACACGACACTGAAGAAGTATAGCTGTTTGGTTTGTGGAATTATAGCTAAATTCGCAGAAGGTTGGATTATTTGTTTAAACGTCAAGTTTTGTTACAAATTGATTACGTTGCTGGTTTACAGCTCATTGCCTGCTAAAACGTGATTTTTTAATTTTTTTCAAAGATACATACAGACACACTGTTCATTAATGCCGCTTTTAGGTTGATCCCAATGCGCCTGCGTGCCGCCATTTTGTTTAAACAGACCGACCTTGACTAATGACAACAAATATGCTCTAGAAAACTAGCCAAACTGAACAACGGCAACGCAAAAAGTTGCGGTGGAATAGTTCCTGGTTAGAGGCCATGGAGCCGATTTTAGGAACTATTTCACCGCAACTGATGCGGGCTAGGCGATGTGGAGGGGGTTGGCGGCATCGACGGCGTCTGGGGTGTCGATATCGGAGTCGACGGGCGCGGCGTCCGCGGGGTCCTCATCCGGAGTCTCGATCTGCTTGATCATGACCTCCTGACCCTGGAGCAGATAGGTCTCGCCGCTGCCGCAATGGGGGCAGGTCTTGCCGTGCTCGACCGTCGCATAGTCACGGCCGCATGCCTCGCAATGCGTCACGGCCTCGACGGGCTCCACGATAAGCTCCGCGCCCTGCGCGATAGGCTTTTTATCTGCCGCCCAGCGCCAAGCGTCGAGCAGCAAGTCGGGAACGACGCCCGAGACCTCGCCCAGCAGCAACGTCACACTCGAAACGCGACGCACGCCATTGGCGCGCGCCACGTTCTCAACATCGCGAATGATGTGATACACAATCCCTAATTCATGCAAGGCGGGCACCTAACTACTTTCGACCAAACTTGATCTTGATCGCACGCTTCAGCGCGTACTTGCCCAGGCTGGGGAGCTTTTGCTCGTATTTGACCATGGTGGAGCACTCGGGGCGGTCGCGATCCAGGTGGATGGCGTCGAACGCGCACTTGGTGGTGCACAGGCCGCAGCCGATGCACTTGTTGGGGTCGACGATCGAGGCGCCGCAGCCCAAGCAGCGGGCGGTCTCGGTGCGCACCTGCTCCTCGGTAAAGGTCTCGACGTACTCGCTAAACGGCGCGGTCTTCTCGCGCTCGCGGTCCACGTGGGCAACCTCGCGGCTCGCGTTGTCGTAGCCCTCGATCACGACATCGTCGCGGTCAAGCGCGGTGTAGCGACGCTGGTTGCGGCCGATGGTGAGCGTAGAGCCCGGCTGCACAAAGCGATGAATGGACACGGCGGCCTCGTGGCCAGCGGCGATGGCATCGATGGCAAAGCTCGGACCGGTGTAGACGTCGCCGCCCACAAAGATGTCGGGCTCGGCGGTCTGATAGGTCTGGGGATCGGCGAGGGCACCCTGGCCGCGGCCAAGCTCCACCTTGGAGCCGGCCAGCAGGTCGCCCCACACAATGGACTGACCGATCGACATGACCACACGGTCGGCGTCGACACGACGCAGGTCGTTCTCGTCGTACTCGGGCGCAAAACGGCCCTCGTCGTCAAAGACACGCGTGCAGCGCTTAAAGGTAATGCCGCACACGCGACCGGCCTCGTCCAGATGGACCTCCTTGGGGCCCCAGCCGCAACTGATGTGCGCGCCGTCCTCGACGGCCTCGCGACGCTCTTCTTCGCTGGCGGGCATCTGAGCCTCGCTCTCCAGGCAGAACATCTCAACGTGCTCGGAACCCAGACGGCAGGCGTTGCGGGCCACGTCGATGGCCACGTTGCCGCCGCCCACCACGATGGTGCGACCGGGCAGCGCGTCGATCTTGCCACTGTTGACCTCGCGCAAGAAGTCGACGGCCACGGTCACGTCCTCGGCATCCTCGCCCGGAATACCGGCAAGGCGGCCGCCCTGGCAGCCAATGGCCACGTAGAAGGCCTTAAAGCCCTGTGCGCGCAGCTCGTCGAGCGTCACATCGCGACCGACCTCCACGCCGTAGCGGAACTCGGCGCCCATCAGGCGAATGACCTCGACCTCGGCCTCGATCACATCCTTCTGCAGCTTAAAGCTGGGGATGCCGTAGGTGAGCATGCCGCCCGGGCGCTCGTTCTTCTCGAACACGACGGGCTTGTAGCCCTTCTCGGCCAGGTAGAAGGCGCAGGACAGGCCGGCCGGACCGGCGCCGATGATGGCGATCTTCTGGTCGAAGCCGCCGGCGCGCGTCGGGGTCACCACAGGCGGGACATAGCGGGTCGCGGCGTCCAGATCGCGCTGGGCGATGAACTTCTTGACCTCGTCGATAGCCACGGCGGCGTCCACGCGGCCGCGAGTGCAGGCGTCCTCGCAGCGGCGGTTGCACACGCGACCGCAGATAGCGGGCAGCGGGTTCTCGCGCTTGATGAGCGCCAGGGCCTCGTCATAGCGCCCCTGGGCTGCGAGCTTCAAGTAGCCCTGAACGGCGACATGCGCGGGGCAGGCCGTCTTGCAGGGCGCCGTGCCGGACTCGTGCGTCTCGATGCGGTTGTCATTGCGGTAGTTGGGCGACCACTTGGTGTGGTCCCACTTGGTGGCATCGGGCAGCTCCTGGCGCGGGTACTCGGGCACACGCCCGCCGGCCTTTTTGCTGCAGAGCTTCTGGCCCAGCTTGGCGGCGCCGGCCGGGCACACCTCAACGCAGCGGCCGCACGCCACGCACTTGTCCTTCTCGACCTTGGCGACGTAGGCCGAGCGCGACAGGTTGGGCGTGTTGAACAGCTGCGAGGTGCGCAGCGCGTAGCACACGTTGACGTTGCAGTTGCAGATGGCGAAGATCTTGTTCTCGCCGTCAATGTTGGTGATCTGGTGCACAAAGCCGTTGTCCTCGGCCTGGCGAAGGATGTCGTAAACCTCGTCGCGGGTCACGTAATGGCCGCGGTCGGTCTCGACCACGTAATCGGCCATATCTCCTACGGCGATGCACCAGTCGGCCGGGTC
>CAKUCJ010000235.1 GCA_934643435.1 uncultured Collinsella sp. | reverse complement strand
GAGATCGCCGGCGGCGAGGTCGCTCCCGGCTACATCGACGTGTTCCCCGCGCCCAAGACCATCGACAGCATTAAGCTACGCCTGGCCCGCGTGCACGCCATCTGCGGCGCCGATATAGAGCCTGACTTTATCGAGCGCTCGCTCACCCGCCTGGGCTGCACCGTGGAGCGTGACGGCGAGGACTTCATGGTCACCCCGCCGAGCTTCCGCCCCGACCTGCCGCGCGAGATCGACCTCATCGAGGAGGTCCTGCGCCTGTGGGGCATGGGCCGCGTGACGGCGACCATCCCGGCTGCCAAGAACCACATCGGTGGCCTGACCCGCGAGCAGAAGCTCACCCGCAAGGTCGGCGAGATTCTGCGCGCCTGCGGCCTTAACGAGACCACGACCTTTGGCTTTGCCGCCCCGGGCGACCTGGAGAAGATCGGTATGTCCACCGAGGGCCGCGGTTGCCCCGTGGTGCTCATGAACCCGCTGGTAGCCGAGCAGACCGAGATGCGTCGTTCGCTGCTGCCGGGCCTGCTGCAGTCCGTGGCCTACAACGAGGCCCACGGCACGCCCAACGTGCACCTGTACGAGGTCGGCAGCCTGTTCCACGGTCGCGAGAACGCCAGCCTGCCCAAGGAGACCAAGTCCGTGGCGGGTGTGCTCTCGGGCCAGTGGAGCGAGCAGTCCTGGAACATGAAGTATCGCAAGCTGCGCTTCTTCTTTGGCAAGGGCATTGTCGAGGAGCTGCTCGCCCAGCTGCGCATCGAGAAGGTCCGCTTCCGTCCCGTCGAGGGCGAGGGCTATGCCTTCCTGCAGCCGGGCCGTGCGGCCGAGGTTCTGTCCGGCGGCACCGTGCTGGGCTGGGTCGGCGAGATCCACCCCGAGGCGCGCGAGGCGATGGGCATCGATGAGGTCGTCGTTGCCTTTGAGCTCGATCTGGACAAGCTGATCAAGGGCGCCCGCAACCAGGAGAACTACCGCGAGTTCTCGCAGTACCCGGCCGTTGAGCATGACCTTGCTATCGTGGTCGACAACGCCGTGACCTGCGAGGATCTTGAGCGTCGCATTACCAGCGCCGGTGGCAAGCTGCTCGAGGGCGTGCGCCTGTTCGACGTCTACCGCGATCCGGTTCGTATCGGAGCGGGCAAGAAGTCCATGGCCTTCGCGCTTACGTATCGCTCCGACGACCACACGCTCACCAGCGAAGAGGTCGAGAAGGCGCACCAGAAGATCGTCACCAAGGTGTGCAAGGGCGTAAACGGCGAGGTTCGCGGCTAGGGCTTGCGACTGAGGCGTGGGCCGTCGGGCAGCGGCATGACTGAGCTACCGCCCACCAGCGCCCTGCATCTGTGACATATGTATTGCAAAACGGCGTGTCGCTTTGTTGGCGGCGCGTCGTTTTGTTATGATAGCCGGCGGCGTGTTACGAATCGGCCGATGCGTAACACTGACAACATGGTTCAAACGGCGCGCAGTCCCGCGCGCCGATACCGGGAGGCGTATATGCACATTCCAGACAACTACCTGTCCCCACAGACCGATGCCGTTATGGCGGTGGCGATGGTGCCCGTATGGGTTCACTGCATCAAGAAAGTGCGCGCCACGCTCGACCGCGAGCACATGGCTTTCCTGGGTATTTGCGCCGCGTTCTCCTTTTTGCTCATGATGTTTAACGTGCCGCTGCCCGGCGGCACCACGGGTCACGCTGTCGGCGGCGCGCTGATCGCGCTGCTGCTGGGCCCCGAGGCTGCGGCCATCGCTGTCTCGGTCGCGCTGGCGCTTCAGGCGCTGCTGTTTGGCGACGGCGGCATCCTGTCCTTTGGCGCCAACTGCTTTAACATGGCGTTCGTGCTGCCGTTTGCCGCCGCTATCGTGTTCCGCGCGTTCAACAGCCGTCTGCACGACAAGAGCTGGGGCACTTCGGTCTCGGCTATCGTAAGTGGCTGGGTCGGCCTGTGCCTGGCTGCCCTGTGCGCGGCAATCGAGTTCGGTATCCAGCCCATGCTCTTCACCAATGCATCGGGCGCGCCGCTGTACTGCCCCTTCCCGCTGTCCATTGCTGTCCCGGCCATGATGATCCCGCACATGCTGGTTGCCGGCGTGGTCGAGGGCGTGGCGACGGCCGCCATCTACGGCTTCATTAAGAAGACGGCGCCGGGTATTATCGTCGGCCCCGAGGCTGTTGACGGCCAGCTTGCCGCCGAGGGCGCTACCGCCAAGAAGACGTCGCTGGTCCCCACGCTCATCCTGGTTGCCGTGCTTGTCGTGGCCACGCCGCTCGGTTTGCTTGCCACCGGTGACGCCTGGGGCGAGTGGGACGCCGAGGGTGCCGCGACCGCCGTTCAGGAGGCTGGCGACGACAGCCTGCAGGCTTCGGTCGGCCTCGACGCTCCGACGCTTGCCGACGCGCTGCCCACGGGCGATTATCTACAGGCTTATTCCGAGGAGCAGGGTCTTGGCTTTGCCGGTCAGGCTGCTATGTATATCCTTTCGGGCGTGATTGGCGTTGCGGTGCTCACCATCGCGTTCCGCCTGATCTCGCTGACGGTTAAGGAAAGCGGTGCTCATGACAATGGCCGAGCTGCCTAGCTGGCTTGCGGCCGAGGAGCGATACGAGCCCACGGGGGCTCGGCATCGCGTGATGCAAAAGAACGTCCTGCACCTGGCGAGCCTGCTTGAACGGGTTCGCCTGGGCGGTGGCGCACACGAGGGCGGGTCGGTTATCGACCGCGCCCTTTCTTGCGTTTCGGCTCCAGTGCGTTTGGTGGGGATGTTTGTCTGCGTTCTGTGCGTATGCCTGACGCAGAGTCCGCTGTGCCTCATGTTGATGGCGGCTATCGCGCTGGTGCTCGTTGCCGTGCGCCCCGTACGTGGGCTGCGGGCGACCTTTGTGCCGGCGCTTGGCGCCGCGGGGCTTGCGGTGGTTCTGGCACTGCCGGCCTTGCTGTTGGGCGCTTCTGCCGCGAGCGCCATGCTCAAGATCGCGCTCAAGACCTTTATTAACGTGTCGCTGGTGCTGGGCG
>CAKUCJ010000234.1 GCA_934643435.1 uncultured Collinsella sp. | reverse complement strand
TGAGCCGGGCATCGAGTTCCGCGAAATACCGTCGCGCTGTTTCTCCTCGCGAGGCTGTCTTGTCGGCAATCATCTGCTGCTCTCGTTCGTAGGATCCCATGTCGTCCCCCTTCGGCTTGGCAATGCGCGTTCCTCCTATGCAAGATACGCCGCAACAAGGGCAAGTCAACACTCAATTGGAGTGTAGCTGATATATGCGGCTTGCTCTAGTAATATAGAACCGATGGGAAACGCGGCGATTTGCGAGGGAGGCCCTCTATGGCGATGGAAATGCTCGACGACGTCATGACTTCGGCGTACTTGGCAAGAATCGGATGGGAAGGCGACGCCCCGGTGACGAGGGAGACGCTCGATGGCTTGGTGTACGCGCATCAGTGCAGCGTCCCGTTCGAGACCGCCGATCTGGTTGCGCTTGGGGAGGCACCCTCCCTTGAGATGGGCGACCTCTATCAAAAGATCGTTGTCGATCGGCATGGTGGATTTTGCTTCGAGCTGAACAAGATGTTCGAGCTACTGCTTCGCTCGGTGGGATTAGAGGTGCGTCCCTGCCTCAGCCGAGCTGTCCGCGGCAGGGAAGGACGCATGCCGATCAACCACCGGGGCACGCTTGTTTCCCTTGACGGGGAGCTGCTTTCGGTCGACGTCGGGTTCGGCGGACCGCTTCCCGCGGGCTCGCTTGTCATCTGTGACGAGCGTGAGCAGACGGTTCGCGGCGAGGTGTACATTCCGCGCCGTATCGATGAGCACTGGTGGGCCATCGACCGGATTTCGCAGGCGAAGCGCGACCTGTATGGCGACGAGGGTCCGTCGAGGCGCCAGACTGAGCTTGAGTTCTGCCTTGCTGCTGTCGAGGATATTGATTTTGCGGCGTTGAGTTTGGCCTGTTCACAGCCTGGGACCGTGTTCCGCGATACCGTGATGGCGAATATCCGCACGGCTTCCGGCTTCAAAAGCATCGGCCGCGGGGTGTTGAATGTGCGCGAATCCGGCGTGAGCGAGAAGACTCCGCTCGAAGATGATGCTGCGGTCTCGGCGGCGCTCCAAGAACACTTCGGCTTCACGCCATATTGCGCTCGCTAGGAAGGTGTGGGACAATACTGAGGCGCATTCGCGCAATCATGGTCGCTTGGCGCAGCGGGAGCGCAAGTGCCTTACAAGCACTGGGTCGGGGGTTCAAATCCCTCAGCGACCACCAGATATTCGACGGGCCACGGGTTTTCCGTAGCCCGTTTTTTCTTTCGGCGGAGGATTGTTCGCGTCTTGACGGCTCGTCGGGCCTGCCTGTTTAATATGAGTAGAACATTGTCAAGAGGCAATGAAGGCCCAAGCCAGGAAAATCTTTCCCGACTTGGGCCTTTCTATCATCACCCGATGATTTCTTCCGACAGGTTGTGTCATCAAACCGACGCTCGTATTCGCAGTTTAATATTCGCGGGTTGACGGCCTCGGGCTGGCGCGGACCGCACGCGGGTCCGCCGCGTCATCGCCCGTCTATGTCGGCCGCCCTGGCTTCGCATTTCGTTGCTACGGCTGGATGCGCGCACCTTCTAACAAGAAGAATCTTTCGGCGAGCATGGCGGTCGTCCCGCTGCTCAAAAACAGATCTGGGATTGCATCCAACGACCAGTCGATATGGAAGAAGCCACGGGGAATGACCGTTATGGGATTGCCATCGCTCCCTCTACGCGAGCGCTCCTTCGCTCATGCGCCCGAGCGCCCATATCCAGCAAGCCAGCTCGCGCGCTGTAGCGACGTTTGCGACCACAGGTCGCTTGCGCAGCTCGCAAGATAGATGGCGGCGCCTTTCCACAAGGCGCTTAACACCGACTGCCGCATGGTTCGATATGGAAGCGGGAACGCTCTCGTCGTAAAGCGAGCGCTTCCGCTCTTTCGTGGCGCGGGTGTAGTGCCAGGATGCCTCCACGAGCAGCTTCCGCAAGTGAGAGTTGCCGGCTTTGGTGATGCCGCCCCGGGAGGCGCGCTCTCCGCTCGAGTGCTCGGAGGGAACGAGCCCAAGCCAGCTCGCGAAGGCGCGCGCCGAATCGAAGCGGGAGAACACGCCGGCTTCGACCGTGAGCGCGAACGCCGTCACGGTCTCTATTCCCTTCATGCACCTGAGCGCCTCAACGCGATCCCGCCAACGAGGCCTTGAGGCGCATTGGGCCACTCTCTTCTCGATGGCCTTCTTCTGCGATTCGATATGGCGCACCTCGGAGATGTAGTAGTCGAGGGACTCTCGAGCGGCAGCGTCGGGAAGCTCGATTCCCCGGATCCACTCCCAGTGCGCATGGGTCCAGCTGCCTCGGCGCTTTCCATCTTCGTTAAACTCGTTCCAGACATATCCCCACCGGATGAGCAGATGGGTGAGGCGGTGCTTGGCGCGGGTGAGGTCGTCGCGGACGTCCTCGAGCGCACGAGAGAGGTTGCGGGCGCCCTCTGTCTCGACGTCGGGCACGAACACCTCCACGATGTTGTGCGCCATGAGCTGGCGCGCCAGAAACTCCGCATCGTTGCGGTCGTTTTTCTTGCGCCTGTCCGATGCGGGCTTGTGCATCTTGGATACGGCGCCCACTATGCAGTCCACGCCCATCTCTCGAAGCTCGCGCACAAGATGAAACCCCGTCACGCCGGATTCGTAGACCGCTTTGGGAGAGTCAAGCTGAAGAATCCATCCTGCGATCTCCGCGGGCGAATAACCGAACTTCTGCGACCGAACCTCGCCTGTGATCGAGTCGAGTGCGACAGCTGTAACGGATCGGGCATGGACATCCAGACCGATTGAAGTAACATGGTTCATTGTGAGCCCCTCTCATGTATGTGGCAACTTAGGAAAAACTGCCGGTTGTATAAATGACGCACGACCATTATCAGCCTATGATCCACGGTCATTAGGAAGACGACATGAAGTAGGGGCTCACAATGTTCTACTCATATCGTCTTTCAGGGAATCGGCCGCTTCATGAACGAGCGACCGGCTTGACCTAGATCGAACCGCCTTCATCTCCGTCTAGGCGC
>CAKUCJ010000233.1 GCA_934643435.1 uncultured Collinsella sp. | reverse complement strand
CGTAGTGTAGATGAGGGTCGCAGCAGATCTGGCGCAGCTTGGTGAGCTCGGCAAGCACCTTGAGCTTGTCCTTCTTAAACTCGCTGGCTTCGCGATGCTGCACCTGCTGGGCAATGCGATCCTGGTTAGCCAGGTAGAGCTTGCGCTGCTCGCCGGTGAGCTGCGCCATGACCGTGTCCTCGATCTTCTCGGGCAGGTCGGCCACCACGTCTTCTTTAACACGACGCAGCACAAACGGCGACACGAGCGCCTGCAGACGAGCAGCGCTATCGCCCTCGGCATGCTCGACGGGGCTCTCAAAGCGCTTGGCAAACGACTCGCGCGTGCCCAGCAGGCCCGGCATCAAAAAGTCGAAGATGCTCCAGAGCTCGGACAGGCGGTTTTCGATGGGCGTGCCCGTCAGGGCAAAACGCACGGCGGCCGGCAAGCGCTTGGCGGCGCGGGCCACCTGGGTGAGCGGGTTTTTAATGTACTGGGCCTCGTCGAGCACAACGCGGGCAAAATCCTGCTCGGCGTATTCGTCGATATCGCGGCGCATAAGGTCATACGACGTCACGACCACGTTATGCTCAGCCACGCCGGCAATCTGCACGCGGCGCTGCGCCTTGGCGCCCACGATGGCGCACGCATCAAGCGACGGGGCAAAGCGCTCCAGCTCGGCAGTCCAGTTGTACACGAGCGACGCCGGGCACACTACGAGCGTGGGCTTGGTATCCCCCGCCTCCACGCGCGCCAGGATATGCGCGATCATCTGCAGCGTTTTGCCCAGGCCCATGTCGTCGGCCAAAATGCCGCCAAGGCCCAGATGTTCGAGCGAGCCGAGCCACTGGTAGCCGTCGGCCTGATAGCCGCGTAGTGCGGCCTTGAGCGAGGCCGGCACCGTAAAGTCCATCTTGCCGAGCGTGTCCAGGCGCTCGACGGTACGGCGGAACGCAGCATCGCGATCGGCCTCGAGTGCCGGCGTACGCGCGAGCATGCTATCGACAAACAGGGTACTCGATGCGGGAAGCGACACGCCGTCGAGCAGGTCGAGGGCATCGACACCCAGGTCCTCGGCAAGACCAAACGCGGCACGTGCCCCCTCGTCCAGACGCACGATGTCGCCGGACGTAAGGCGCGCGAACGTTTGGTGGCGCTTGTACGAGTCCAGGTAAATGGCAAGGTCGGCGGCCGAAAGCCCGCTTGCGCCCAGCTCAACGTCGAGCAGGTTGCTCTTGACGGTCGCACGCACCGAGAGTTTAGGCGCGGGACGAACGGAGATCTGGCGCAGACGGTCGCTGAGCATGACCTCGCCGAGCTCGGACAGCGCAGACAAACCCTCGGTGAGCAGGCAGAATAAACTCTCGTCGTCGCGCTCCCCAAACGCCAGGCCGCCCTCGTAAAAATCGAAGTACACGGCAGCCGTGTCCATAACGCGAAACTCCGCCACCACGTCGCGGGGCGGCACGCCGGGGCGCTGGTCTTCAAAAGGACTTCCCGGAGCACCCAGGCTAAAGAGATCTGCCGACCAATCGCCGTAGGCAACCGTGATCTTGCAGGTCACAAGGCCATCGTCGACACCGATCTCAAAATGGAAGCTCGCCTCGGGCGCCACGGCATCGAGCGCGGCAGGAGCGGTCAGGTCGGTGTAGTCGCGCAAGATTGGCAGCGCCATGCGGCAGAACTCGCCCACCTGGTCGGCGGCGATATGAGCCGGCGTGCGGCAGGGCAACAGACGCGATAGGAACGGCGCCGCATGTTGGGCGAACGCCGCGTCGGTACGGCGCGCGCGGCGCGTATCGACCAGATAGGCGGCATCGCTCGACGCAAAGCAGTACATATCGGCGGGCAGGCGCAGATCGTAGCTGCCTCCGGCTGCCGGCGCGATCTTGGCGGCAAGGAGCGGCGGACGCTTGGTGGTCGGTTCATCCTCCCCTTGCGGCGCCGCCTCAACCGCCACGTCGTAGGCACGATGCGTTGTCGTCCCCCGCGACCAGGCAGGCTCAAAGGAAATGGTCCTGCCGCGCAGCAGGTCCAGCACGTATACGATGTCATGCTCGGATAGCGGCAGCTGGCGCTCGGCGACAAAGCCGCTACGGGCAAAGTCATACGACGCCGAACGCGAGCTCGTGATGTCACTCAGATAGGCAACCGTCGTCGCGATAAGGTCGAGCAGACGCACCGAAACCTCGTCAAAGGCCTCGGGCGTATGGAGGAACGTGAGCTTTTTGCCATACGAGAACGTGCCGCTGCGCATGTAGGCGCCGGCCATGCCGTCAATGTCCTTGACCACGTAGGACACCGAGCCGCAGCGAATGCGAAACTCGAGCGCCCAGCTAAAGCGGTCGGCAAACAGTGGATTGTAGTACGGCACCAGAGAGGGCTCCAGCACCGCCTTGGGAGCATCAGGGTCAACAGCATCGGCAAGTTTGCGACGCATGGCCACGAGCTCATCCATGCGCGCGTCCGAAAGGTCGGAGAGCGCCGCCATGAGGCTGGGACTCGTGGGGACGGGCGCCGGAAAGGGAAAGTTAGGGTTGACGGCCGGCGCGGCGGACGCGGGACGCGCATGCTGCTTGGGTTGTGCGGGCGCCGCCGTAAACGTGCGAACCGGTGTGCGCAGCCCCTCAACAGACTCAATGCCGCTGGCATCCAGATACGCCAACGCCGTGGCGACGGCGTGCTTGCACATGCCGGAATAGCGGAAGGCGGCGGGGCAATCGCAGTCGTAGTCGATAACCTCGTGCTCGTCCATATCGAGCGCCACGTGTGTCTTGTACAGGTCGCCGCGCGAGCCACGCACCGTGCCCTCGATGTTCACGTTTTTGGAGAAGCGCGAGCCGGAGTCCTCAAACGACAGCACGGCACCGTTGAGCATGAGCGAACGCCCCTTCATAAAGGTGCTGCTGAGCGCCGCCTCTTTACGAAGCATCTGCGCAAACGTCCCCTGCGCCATCACTTCCTCCATTCTCGCGCCGGATAGCTAAAATAGCCCCGTCCCAAATTAGCTACCCTCAGCAAAGGCGCCGCTAGATCACCGTTACCCTGCCCTGGTTACCC
>CAKUCJ010000232.1 GCA_934643435.1 uncultured Collinsella sp. | reverse complement strand
CCCAAGACGACGCGGGCATAGGCGCTACCCATCTGGGCAAAGCGCACCATATCGTCGACCTCGACATCGGGGTTGGCACCCATATCGCACAGCACCGTCAGGCCGCCGGCGCGATTGGGCAGCGCATTGGTCAGGCACGGACGAACCGGCTGCTTCTTGCCCTCGGCCTGATACCTAAAGGGCGTCACATAGGCGGTGGCGGCTGCGGTCATGGCACCAGTGGAGCCAGCGGAGAAGAACGCGTCCGCGTTGCCCTTCTTAATGGCACGGCAGGAAAGCACAATCGAAGACTTGCGCTTGGTCATCACGGCACGAATGGGATCGTCGTCCATGGCGATAACGTCGGGAGCCTCCAGGGCTTCGACGCGCGCATGAGAGGCGGCAAAGGGATTGACGATTTCGGCAGGGCCGGCAGCCAGGACCTCGATATCGGGGTCGGCCGCAAGGGCGGCCTCAATACCATCGAGAACAACCTGGGGCTTCTCGTCTCCACCCACAACGTCTACACAAACGCGAACGTTACTCATATACATGCTCCTTATACAAAAATGGCCGACTCATTGAGCCGGCCATTGTGGTTCCAGTTGGAACGGCATCGCATCCAGAGTATACAGTTACTCGGTAACGATAACCTCGCGGTCCTTGTAGAAACCGCAGCTGGGGCACACGTGGTGCGGGAGCTTGACAGCACCGCAACGGGGGCACGTGGACTGAGCCGCAGCCGAGATCTTCATGTTGGCGGAACGGCGGGTGTGAGTGCGGATACGACCCTGCTTTTGTTTAGGTACGGGCATAGTGACCTTCCTTATGAACTATCCAGTGTGGCGATTACGCGCAAGTAGCGATACTACCACAGTTTTACTCGTCAAGCTTGAGATTCTTTAATGCTGCAAATGGATTTTCCGTGGCTTCGGCCCATTCGGCCTCTGCCTGGGCAGCGCAATCGCATTGCTCGACGTTGAGATTACCACCGCAGACCGGGCAAAGACCACGGCAATCGGGCGTGCAGAGAACCACGAACGGCGTGTCCATGACGACCGCGTCGTTGATGGGCTCACCCAGATCGACAATGCGATCCTCGCCCAGCAGCTCGTAACCGTCCTCGTAGGCCTCGGGATCCTCGGGCTCGTCAAAGAGGTAGAACTCCTCGATCTCGCCTGCGATGTCAAACGAGGCGGGCTCCAGGCAGCGGTCGCACTCACCAATGGCGTGCGCGCGAACCATGCCCGAAAGCAAGACACCGGTGCCGGCATTGGTAAAGACCACGTCGTAGTCAATGCCGTCCTGCAGCTGGTACTCCTTCTCGCCCACCGTGTAGGTGGCGACATCGACCTTGCCGGTCAGCGGATACGAGTCTCCGGGAAACTCGAGCTGCTCGGAAAGATCGACGGTAACGCTCGGGAACTCAGCCATTACCACTGACCATTCTGCTGGGCGGCACCCTCGTTGAGCTGCTGACGGCAACGGGTCACCGTACCGGTCAGGCTCTTGAGGTTCTCCTCGAGGTGCGTAAAGACCTGCTCGGCGTAGTCCTCGGCAGCATAGCGCGTCTCGCGCTCGTACTGCTGGGCACGGTCGCGAATGTCGTCGGCCTGCTGCTGCGCTAAGCGGACGATCTCCTGCTCACCGGCAATGGTGAGGGCCTGCTGTTGAGCATCGGCGATGATGGAATCGGCCTGAGCGGCGGCGGAAGCCATAAGCTCCTCGCGCTCCTTGAGGATACGGCGGGACTTCTGCCACTCCTCGGGATAGCTCATGCGGATCTCGTCGAGGATGTTAAAGAAGACGTCGGCGTCGATAACCTTCATCTGGGCGTTCTTGCCGAACGGCGTCTTAGCCTCTTCGATGAGCCCCTCGAGCTCGTCGACAAGACTCACGATCCTGTCGCCAGGAAAATTCTCGCCCGGCATCCGGTCTCCTTTCATAGGTAACATATCATCGTGCTAGTTTACCACATGCCACCAGGCAATAAAAAACGTCACGAAAAGCGATGTTTGAGCGCTTCGACCACATTGGACGGAACAAAATTAGAGACGTCGCTGCCAAGCGAAGCGATCTGCCGCACCACCGAGCTCGAGATATAGCCGTACTGCGGCGCACTCATGACAAAGATGGACTCCAGCTCGTTATCCAGGCGGTAGTTGAGGTCGGCCTGCTGAAGCTCGTACTCAAAGTCGGTCATGGCGCGCAGGCCCTTTACGACGGCGCCGGCACCCTGCTCACGTGCAAAGTCGACCAACAGGCCGGTGAAGGGCAGGACCTCAACGCCGTCAATATCGCCGAGCGCCTCTCGGGCCAGCGCCACGCGCTCATCGAGCATAAAGGTGGTACCCACACCGTTTTTGCCCTGCGACTCGGCCACGGCCACGATCACGCTGGGAAAGATGCGACGAGCGCGGCGAATCACGTCGATATGACCAAACGTGATGGGATCGAAGGTGCCCGGGACGATCACGCGGTTAATGGTGTCATTCATGGGCATCCTCCGAAGGTGCGTCCTCACTATTGTCGCTGTCGTCGGCATCGTCGCTCTCGTCCGCGGCCACCCAGCGCAGCAGGTCGACCGAGGTGATGCCGTAGCGCTTCTCGCGCACGGTCTCAAAGCCGGCCGGATGCGCGCCCGCGTCGGCGGCGGCATGCTCAAACAGGGCGTACGCGCCAGGGGCCAGTAAGCCCTGCCCGGCAAGGTTCTGCAGCAGTTCCTGAACCGGCTCGGCACCAAAGGCATACGGCGGATCGAGCAGGACCAGGTCGAAGGGACCTCCCGGAACACGACCGCGCGAGGCACTTGCCAGCATATCGCCCGTCACCACGCGCCAACGCGCACGGTCACGGCAGAGTGACTCGATATTCTTGGTAATTAGACGCGCGGCATTCCGATCGATCTCAAACGTCGTAAGCGAGCGGGCACCACGCGAGAGCATCTCGATGCCCAAGGCGCCGGAGCCGCCAAACGCATCCAGCACGCGGACCTCGTCCAAATCGAAGTCGAATGCCGACATGACCATAGATGCGCACGCCTCGCGCACGCGATCAGTCGTG
>CAKUCJ010000231.1 GCA_934643435.1 uncultured Collinsella sp. | reverse complement strand
TCCTTGCCGAAGGTCATCTTCTTGTAGATGCCCTTGTACTCTTCTTCGGCCATAGAAAACGCTCCTCTCGTTGCGTAGCCCAAAAACGTTTTGTTTCCGGGTTGTTTCCATGGCTTGCAGTATGCGGCGCGAGCGGTCGCACTTCACTGTTCTAGAGAACAATCTTCGCAACCGGAAACGCAGATGAGCGGTCGAAAATGAGCCATAAACGGTTTTACTCAATACCCGTAATGGAATTATTCGGCATGTTATTGGTATCTTAGTGAAATATTACCTGCACCGATAGGAGCTACATGGAGCTTAGCGAGCTGTTGAATGAATTGGACTTCAGCACAATCAATATCGTGAAAGATGGACTCCATGACCGATCTTTCAGCGGAACGACCCTGCTTTCGGGTTCCACGGCCGCCACGCTCGATGACGTCGACATCATATTTTTCGCTGAAGCATCCTATTTCAACATGCTTCCCGAAGAGCTGCGGCAGGGGCGCGCGTTCTTCCTGCGTCTCGATGAACCGCTGAAACCGCTTTCGGGCAACCTGTTCATCGCGACCGTCCATGAGTTCCGCCAATGGATCGAGGCGTTCGAGACGGTATCGTCCGAATTCCGCGAACTCCAAAAGAAAAAGGACCTGGTCATCTCGATGACCGATCTCGTCAACCGCGGCGCGACCCTCAAAACCCTGCTCAACGTCGCAGCCTCGGCCGTAGGTGCCCCGGTCTCGGTGCTCGACAACTCGCTCACCTACATCGCGGTCTCCGACAACTTCCCTTCCTTCGTCACGCATGGCGAGGACACCAGCGACAACACCGTCCCCATCAACGCGTTCCCGCTGTTGAAGGCGAAGGGGCTGACCAATATCCGCAAGCCGTTCGATCTACGCGTGTTCGACTGGACCGACGATGCCGGCAACGTCTACACCAACCATTACGCCCTTATCCACGCAGGCGACACTATCATCGGCTCGATGAGCTTCTTCACCCAAGGACGGCGCCTGCGCCCCAGTCGCACGGCCATGCTCCCCACGATCGCGCAGATCGTCAGCATCCAGATGCAGCGCAGCGATGCCTACACACTCAACAAGACCCTCTATTACGCGCGTCTGTTCAAGCTGTTGGAATCGGGTCTGGAACTCAACGATATGGATCGTCTACGCAAGCAGTTCTCGGTGTTCGGCTACAAGCTCAAGCCGCGCCTGCACATGCTCTGCGTCGACTTTTCGCGGCAGCTGCTCGCCTTCGACAGTGTGAAGCCGTTGGCAGAACGCCTGCTCAACCATATCGAGAACGCGGTGTACACGATCAACCAGACGGAAATCCTGTTCCTTTCGAGCGTCGAGGGGCCCGGAGAGCGTTTCTGCGATGTCGACGCGCTCGAGCAGCAGCTCACGGGCACGGCGATCGTCATAGGAGCAAGCGCAGGATTCACCGATATTCACCAGGCAAAACCCCGTATCGACGAAGCAAAGCGCGCCATCGCCGTTGCGCGGCGCCTTGATATCCATCGGCACGTCTTTCCATACTCTACGTTCCGCCTTGACGATCTGGTCATCCATGTCGACGATCCGCACGTGATCTACAGCTGCCAGTTCTCGCCGCTCATCCGTCTGCTCGAGGAAGACGAGCGCGAGGGAACGGAGCTCGCGCTCACGTTATGGCGTTACCTGCAGGACCCATCACATCCCGCCGACGTGGCCGCCGAACTCTTCATCCATAAGAACACGCTCTACTACCGGCTCGACAAGATCCGGCAGATCATGGGCTGCGATTTCAAAGACGCCGAGACAATCGCCAACATCCAGATAACATTTCACATACTGCGGCTGCAGGGCAGGTTCGACCCCTCCAAAACACCGCTCGAGTAGATAGCGCGGCACTGCATAAAAATTATCGAGCAGGCCGGTAACCACGTCGCTCACGTGCCCGACGGTATAGCCGTGCGCGCTCGCGCACTCAAAAATAGGATTGAACATCACGGGCGCAGATCCCCGCAAGACCGAAAGCAAGACATTTTGCTCGGGGCAAATTGTCTTGCTTTACGGTGGTAAGCTGATGCGAACACACATGAGGAGATTCGCCTATGTCTACGTTTTTAAATGCCAGCCCCATCTTTGGACCCGTTCGCAGCCGTCGCCTTGGTCTCTCGCTCGGCGTCAACATGATGCCTGCCAGCGGCAAGATTTGTACGTTCGACTGCATCTACTGCGAAAACGGTCTCAACGCCGAGCGTCCCTGCCACGAGCCGTATAACACCGCTGCCGTGGTGCTCGACGCGCTCGAGGTCAAGCTGCGCGAAATGGCGGCCGAAGGCGAGCTCCCCGATGTGATCACGTTTGCCGGCAACGGCGAGCCCACCGGCGCGCCAGAGTTTCCGCAGGCCATCGCCGGTGCCGTGGCATTGCGCGACAAGCTGGCCCCGGATACCAAGATCGCCGTGCTCTCCAACGGCACGCGCGCCGATCGTCCCGAGGTGCACGACGCGCTCATGATGGTCGACGACAACATCCTTAAGCTCGATACGGTTGATCCGGCGTTTATCCAGCTGCTTGACCGGCCCGTCGGCCCCTACGACGTTGAGCACCAGATCGAAACGTTCGCGAGCTTTGGCGGCCGCGTCATTATCCAGACGATCTTTTTGACCGGCGAGTACCAGGGCAAGTCCATCGATAACACCGGTGAGGAATACGTTGGCCCTTGGCTCGCAGCGCTCGAGCGCATTCGCCCGCAGGGGGCGACCATCTACACCGTGGCACGCGAGACGCCGGTCGCCGGCCTTGCCAAAGCAGCGCCCGAGGTCCTCGACGCCATCGCCGCACGCGTCCAAGCCCTCGGCATCCCCTGCCAGGTGAGCTACTAGGATGATTTTTCTGGGACGGGGCTTAAAGAATCATTCTGAGAGTGGGGCTTTGTCACTGAGTAGTCAATTTAGGACGGGGCTTTTTTAGCTGCCCCGGCCGTCAATCAACCTAACCGTCGCGTTGCCAGCCGGGGTAGCTAAAAAAGCCCCGTCCCAAATTGACTACTCTGCGGGTGGGCTATACT
>CAKUCJ010000230.1 GCA_934643435.1 uncultured Collinsella sp. | reverse complement strand
CTGCTGCATCTCCTCGCGAGCAGCCTCGACCTCGCGCTCGCTAGCGGCCCTGGCGGCGGCAACTTCTTGATCAATGCGCTCCCCGGCCTCGAGCTCGGCGGCGGCAATACGCGCATCGGCGTCGGCACGAGCCTCCTCGGCGGCACGCGTGGCGGCATCGCGCTCGGCGACAGCGACGGCAACCTTCTCCTTGGCATCCACCGCAGCCTGCTCAACAGCAGAATCGGCGGCCGCGCGGGCAGCGTCGATCGCGGCATCGGCAGCCTGCTGAGCAGCGGAGACCTTCGCCTCGGCATCGGCAACGGTGTCGGCGAGCTTCTGCTCCGCCTCGGCAGCGGCGGCGTCAGCCGCCTCCTGCGCGGCACGGGCATCGCGCTCGGCCGTCAGCTGCACTTCCTCAATCTGCAGCTTGGCGGCATCCAGCTTGGCATGCAGCGCGGCAACCTCCCTGACAGACGCCTCGCGCACGCCGGCGAGCTCTGCCGCAGCGGCGTCCTTGGTAGCCTGCAGCTCAGCAGCATCGGCAGCCGTCTTGGCAGCCAGGGCCGCGGCAGACTCGCTCTTAACCTGCGCAACCTGAGCGGCAGCCGTCTCCTCGGCGGCAGCAACTTTGACATCCGCATCGGCACGGGCGGCCGCGACCTCGGCATCTGCCTCGGCGCGCATCTGCGCCAGCTGGACCGCCGCGGTCTCGCGCGCCGCAACAGCGTCGGCCTCGGCGGCCTTCTTGCCCGCCTCGACATCCTCCAGCGATCCGCGTAGTTCCTCAACATCGGCCTCGGCCATCTGCGCGCGCTGCGTCAACGCCAGCTCGCGCGTCTTAGCCTCGTCCAGCTCGTCGGCCAGGTCGTCGCGCTCGTCGGTCAGTGCATGTGCCTGCACCTTCCAGGACTTGACCTGCCCCTGCAGCTCCTCGATCTGCTCGCGCGCCTCGGCCAGTGCCTGCTCGGCATCGAGCTGCGCCTGCGTGACCTCCTCCACAAACACGCGACGGACCTCGACATCGGGCAGGTCGGGGCTATCGACCTGCTCCTCCTTAATCTCTTTAATAAACTTGGGCGCCACCGGCGCGTGTTGCACGCTCTCGAGCTCCTGCAGGTTGCGCTCGTCGTCGGTCAGGCTCTTAAAGACGGTGTAGTTGTTGATGAGGTTGGTGTACATCTGCACCATGTACTCGTCATCGAACGCCAGCGACTGCTGCTGCACGTCGATGTTGTAGCCCACCTTGTCGTAGCGCTCCATAAACTGCCACAGCTGGTAGCACTTGCGGTAGTTGGGGTCCTTCATGATGAGGTTGGTGCGCTGGATGGGGCTGCGAACCGCGCTGCAGCCGCTCATGATCTGGCAGAACGACGCGCCGCGCAGCGCCATAACCAGGCGGCGCACGCGGTCGATGCGCATAAAGACGTCCATGTTGTCGACGTCGTTCTCGGCAAAGCTCTGGCGGTTCTTGACCGTCATCTCGACGTTGTACTCGATCTCCTCGTACGCGTCGTCGATCTTGCTGTGCATCTTAAAGCGATTGCGGATCTCGTTGCCCGTCGACCAAAAGATCACGTCGGTGCGCTTGTCCACAAACGTCAGCAGGCGCTGAATCAGGTGGTAGATAAAGCGGTTCTCGTACAGGTCGTAGGTCTCGACGGTGTTGACGTTAAGGATGCGCGTGGGGTGAACCTGGCCGTCCTCGCTCGGCGCCAAGAACTGCGTGTTTTGGCTGAGATGACGGACGCTGTCGGCGCTGATCTTTTTGGCGAGCGAGACCGGCACCACCTCTTCCTCGGTGGTGATGAAGCGGCGCGGCTTTTCGATAATGGTGTTGATAGCGTCGAGCGAGTCCTCGATCATGCTGATCCATTCCTCGTCCACCACCTTGACGAACTCCTCGCGCTGCTGCTCGATCGTGGTGCCCGAGGCCTGCGCCATCTCAAAGAGATAGCGGAAGTAGCGGCTGTCCTCCTGGATGGGCTCCATCTGCTCGGAGAAGCTGGTATAGAGGTCCTGAATGGTCTCGGACATGGGTTACTCCATAGGTTGGATCGATCGGAAAGGGGCGGGGCGACATCACGCCGCCCCGCACTTACGCCATTAGTAGAAGTTCTGGATCCGCTGCAGGTACATGACGGAATCGGGCAGGCCGCCCTCGCCAAAGGTCTTCTCGATGTACTCGATCAGGCCCTTCATCTCGTCGCGCACAAAGCTCACGTTCATGGACTCAAACTTCTTGAGCACCTTGCGGGCGATGATGTAGTCCATGCCGCCCAGCTCGGTGCCGCCGCACGCCACGTACACGGGGATAAAGTCGTACATCTGCTTGATGATACGGTTGCCAAACGCCAGCTTAAAGCGGGTCTGCAGGTACTGGTCCAGCTTGTGCATCTTCTGCAGCAGCTCGTCGTCGATCACGTACTCGACCTTGGCCTTTTGGAACAGATACTGCAGGTGGTCGGCCGTCACGTGCACGCGCTCGTGCGGCTCGCACTCAAACGCGTCGGCGCGCTCGTTGAGCTCGATGGGGATCGCGCGGTCGTACACCTTGTCCGTGATGGTAAAGGTGGAGTCGTCGTTGTTGGCGGTGCCGATAAACCACAGGCTGTCGGGGATGGTGAGCTTGCCGTCGTGGAGCGCCTTGGGGTCGGCGGCCCACTGGGTGGGGACCAGGTCGAGCACCCACTCATCGTGGCTGGGCATCTCGAGCACCGACAGGATCTCGGCAAAGTAGTACTCCACGCGGGCCAGGTTCATCTCGTCGAGCACGATCATGGACGGGTCCTGGCGCAGACCCGCCTCGTACACGGCGCGGAGGAACTCGGTCTCGTTGAAGCGCTTGGAGAACTCGTTAAAGTAGCCGAGCACCTCGGTGCGGTCGCGGAAGCTCGGCTGCACCGACACGATGGTCGCGGGGTTGTCCAGGTAGCGGCTAAAGCTGTAGGGCAGCGATGTCTTACCGGTACCCGAGATGCCCTCCAGGATCAGCAGCTTGGAGGCGGCCATGCCGGCCACAAAGCGGCGGATGATCTCGGGCGTGTAGTAGAGCTTCATCTGGCTGCA
>CAKUCJ010000229.1 GCA_934643435.1 uncultured Collinsella sp. | reverse complement strand
CGCACCAACGTTTCGGTCGCGAGCGTGCACCGCTTTTGCAAAAAGCTCGGCCTCGAGGGCTTTAAGGACCTCAAGGTCGAGCTCATCCGCCTGGCAACCGAGGCTGGCAACCGCCGCGACGTGGACATCAACTTTCCCTTCGACGCCACGTCCACGCCCGCGCAGGTCATGGAGCGCATGGAGGGTCTCTACCAGACCACGCTAGCCGAGACGCAGGAGCTACTCGACCCCGTGCAGCTCGACCATGCTGCCAAGCTTATCGCCAACGCCCGACAGGTCGACATCTACACGGGCTCGCACAACCTCTACCCAGCGGGAATGTTCCGCGATCGCCTGCTTTCCGCCGGCAAAAGCGCCACATGCTATAGCAGCATCGAGGCCCAGGTGCGCACGGCACTCGCCTCGGATTCCGACCGCGCGGCGATCGTTATCTCCTACAGCGGTCTTGCCCCCAACCTCAGGGAAATCTTGCCGATTCTCAGCAGCCGGCATGTCCCGGTCATCGTCATCGGCACGCCCTATTGCGCGCGTATTCACCCCGGCTTTGCCGCCTACCTCACGGTGAGCGATCACGAGAGCATGACGCACCGTATCACGCAGTTCGCCAGCCACATCGCCGTGCAATACGTGCTCGATTCGCTCTACAGCAGCTACTTCGCCAAAGACTACGCCCGCTGCTCCGAGTTCCTAGAGCGCTCGTTCCCCTACACCCGCCTCCCCGGGCTCAAATAACAATCCGGCCCCGCCGCGTCTCCAATCGCCCTGCTAAGTTGCGGTGAAATAGTTCCTGTTTAGGCCCTAGACCAGCGCTTTCAGGAACTATTCCACCGCAACTCGTTAGCGCAGGGGCATCGGGCGGACAGCGGGCTTTTACTTGCGAGGCGTCGGCAAAACAAAGAGTCCGTGCTGGTTGCAGTAGAGATACATTCTGCCGCGCCCTGTGATATGAAATCGCGGCTGCACCAATTGCTCGGGATAGAGCTTTTTGAGGCAGATGCCGTCCATGGTCGTATAGGCTACAAAGCTAATGTAGTGGTCCTTGGTCATGGGATGATCGAGCGTGACATACCAATCGTCCTCGACGCGCTCGATGGAAAAGGCATGGTCCGCATCCGGCTCTTCGGCCTCCTGGGGAAACATCGTTGAACCGCAGCAGCTAAAGCTGCCTTCCCCGAGCGCATGTACCACGTTTCCGCAGATAGGACAAACATAAAACACGCCTTTGAGCATGTTGCCCGCGCGATTGGCATTAGCCCGAATGTCACCAGCCAAAAGCTCGGCCACGCTTATACCGAGCCTCTGGGCCAAAGGCTCAACGAGGGAAATGTCGGGGAGACCACGGCCGGACTCCCACTTACTGACAGCTTTATCGGTCACGCCAAGGCTTTCCGCCAAGGCGCGCTGAGTGAGGCCGCGCTCTTCACGCAGCCGTTTGATGGCAGACGCGGCCAAAAAAGTTTGGGGGACATTGCTTTGCGGTGTCTGGTTCATGGGATGTCCAATCAGATTGAAGGAATGGAGCGAACCGGTTCAAAAGCCAGTATCCATTTGAAGATTGTCCTCGACAACCTACGCTGCGTAGACATGCACCGACCGAACGAGCGTGGATAATCTCCCACTTTGAGCCCACACATAGGCCAAAAACGGGAGATTCTCCACGCTCGTTTTGGACGGCACGTTTTTCCGGCGCCCCTGTAGCTCCTGTAAGCACGACTTCTCGTCATTAGATTACTCATACCAATTCTAATAACTATTTACGCCTTAAACTCGTTATTAGAATTGATATGATAAGCCTAATAACGAGTTTCCGGCACTAAAGATATGGAGGGCGCGATGCAAATTGAGGAGAACGGGCAGGGGACGCTCCGCAATAATCTATCGGGAAAACTGGCGTACTATTCGTTTTTGCCGACGCCCTTGCAATCATTGAGACAGCTGAACCTCACCGAGAAAACCTATCGCACGCTTTCCGCATGCTCGCGAAAACTCGGAGAGCTCGAAGGCATGCTTTACTTTGTTCCCAATGCCGACATGTATCTGACAATGTACGTTCGCAAAGAGGCCCTCCTCTCTTCGCAAATTGAAGGAACCCAGTGCACGTTTGACGACCTGCTTAGTCCATCACAACCCCAACTCCATCATAAAGATGTCGCAGATGTCGTGAATTACGTTCGCGCCGTCGACCGAGGCGTAAAGCTGCTCAAAGACATGCCCTTGTGCACGAGACTTCTTAGGCAAGTTCATGCGGTCCTGCTGGACGGAGTGCGCGGAACGGAGAAAAATCCTGGCGAGCTTCGCTCCTCCCAAAACTGGATTGGCCCCTCAGGTTGCACCATTGCAAACGCATCGTTCGTCCCCCCAAATGTCGAAGATTTGAGCGATACGCTCCAGGATCTCGAACGGTTTATCAATGAGCCTCAAGTCGAAATGGATCCGATCGTGCGGGCGGCACTCGTCCATTACCAATTTGAAACTGCCCATCCATTTCTTGACGGAAACGGGCGCTTAGGCAGGCTTCTCATTACACTTATGCTCATCAATGATGGCGTTCTTCATTCCTGCTTGTTCTATCCATCGTTCCAGTTCAAGAAAAATCGAAGCGAGTACTACCGACAACTCACATCCGTAAGGGAACGAGGCACTTTCGAGGAATGGATAGAATTTTTCTGCGCCAGTCTTCTCGAGAGTGCGAAGGACTCGGTAGGGTCTTTAAAGAGTCTTGTTGACCTCCATAACCGTTCGACGGCAGTCATTACCGAAAACCTCGGAAAGGCCGTCGCAAATGGGCAAAGGCTGCTGAGTCTTCTTGAAGAGCATCCTATCGTCGACACCGCATTCATCGCGGCCCAACTCGATATCGGCAGGAGTACCGCAAGTTCACTCGTCAAATCATTTGAAGAGTTGAGCATCCTTTGTCCGCTCGATGAATCAAAACAGAGATATCGACAGTACGGATATGAAGAGTATCTTTCGATTCTTAGGGAAGACGCTGATCCGATTAGGTAGCATCGCAGCCCGGGCAAATTATAACGAGCGTGGATTATCTTC
>CAKUCJ010000228.1 GCA_934643435.1 uncultured Collinsella sp. | reverse complement strand
TTTGGCGCGTTCCGCGGAGGGAGGAACCTGGAATGGTAGAGCTCAACAACCCCACTGTCAGCGACAACACCGAAAGCGGAGCACTCAATATGGTCAAGCTCACTATCGATAATTGCGAGGTCGTGGTACCCGAGCACACCACGATCCTGGACGCGGCCAAGTCCGTCGGTATCCAGATTCCCACCCTGTGCTACCTGCGCGATCTAAACGAGATCGGCGGCTGCCGCGTGTGCGTGGTCGAGGTTGAGGGCTGCGACCAGCTGGTTGCCGCCTGCAACAACTACGTGCTCGACGGCATGGTGGTCCACACCAACAGCCCCAAGGCCCGCGAGGCCCGTCGCACCAACGTGCAGCTGCTGCTGTCCCAGCACGATTCGCAGTGCACGAGCTGCGTGCGCAGCGGCAACTGCAACCTGCAGACCATCGCCAACGACCTGGGCATTTTCTATCTGCCGTATCAAAGGCATTTGGCGGGCGAGGGCTGGGACTTCGATTTTCCCATCATCCGCGAAAACGACAAGTGCATTAAGTGCATGCGCTGCATCAAGGTGTGCGAGAGCGTGCAGGGCCTGGGGATTTGGGACCTGACCAACCGCGCCACGCATACCGCCGTGGGTACCCGCGGGCGCGCGCCGATCGGCAAGACCGATTGCGTCGCGTGCGGCCAGTGCATTACGCATTGCCCGACGGGCGCACTGCGCGAGCGCGACGACACCGAGACCGTGTTCGATGCTCTCGCTAATCCCGACAAGATCGTGCTGGTGCAGATTGCGCCGGCCGTGCGTAGCGCCTGGGGCGAGGAGCTCGGTATTCCTCGCGAGGAGGCTACCGTCGAGCGCTTGGCCTGCGCGCTGCGCCGTGTGGGCTTTGAGTACGTGTTCGATACCGATTTCTCGGCCGACCTCACCATTATGGAGGAGGGCTCCGAGCTGCTCGAGCGCCTGGGCGCCGCCGCTAAGGGTGAGGGCGATAGCCGCGGCTGGCCCATGTTTACGAGCTGCTGCCCGGGCTGGGTGCGCTTTGTGAAGGCGCGCTATCCGGAGTTTGTCGACAGCCTGTCCACGTCCAAGTCGCCGCAGCAGATGTTCGGCGCTATTGCCAAGACGTACTACGCCAAGGTGCTGGGTGTGGAGCCCGAGCGCATGTTCGTGGTGTCCGTGATGCCGTGCACGGCCAAGAAGGCCGAGTGCGCGCTGCCGAGTATGGTGGGCGAGGGCGGCGCGCCCGACGTAGACGTTGCGCTGACGGTGCGCGAGATGGTGCGTATGATCCGCGCGAACCACGTGAGCGTGGACACGCTTACCGAGGAGCCGCTCGACACGCCGCTGGGTTTCGGCACGGGCGCGGGCGTGATCTTTGGCGCCACGGGCGGCGTGATGGAGGCCGCCGTGCGCTCGGCCTATTACCTGGTGACGGGCAAGAACCCCGACGCCGATTTCTTTACCGACGTGCGTGGCCTGGACGGCTGGAAGGAAACCGTCGCCGATATCGATGGCACCAAGGTGCGCGTCGCCGTGGCGCACGGGCTGGGCAACGCCGCCCGCCTGCTCGACGCGATTCGCGACGGCCGTGTGAGCTATGACTTCGTTGAGGTCATGGCGTGCCCCGGCGGCTGCGTCGGCGGAGGCGGTCAGCCCATCCATGACGGCTGCGAGCTGGCGGCCGAGCGTGGCCAGGTGCTGTGGGGGCTCGATGCGAACGCCGATATTCGCTTCTCGCACGAGAATCCCGATGTCCAGGCGTGCTACCGCGAGTTCTTGGGCGCACCGCTTTCGCCGCTGGCCGAGGAGTTGCTGCATACCGACCATCACGCATGGACGATGCCTAACGAGGGGACGTGCTAGCGATGCGCACGTTTGATGTTGAGATGACGCGCCGAGGATTTGCCTCGGCGCTCGCCGCGGGCGCGCTGTCGCTTGCGCTCGCGGGCTGTGGAGGCGGGTCTGCCGGGGCCGGGTCTGCTGCGGGCTCGGCTACTGGGTCTGCCGCTGACGGTGCCGCCGCCGAGCCGGTTGAGGTGCACGTCGCGTCGCTCAAGGGCCCGACCTCGATCGGTCTGGTGCAGTTTATGGACCGGGCGGCCGATGGCGAGACGGGCAACGAGTTCGACTTTGCGATCAGCGCCGCAGCTGACGAGATCGTGCCCAAGGTGATTCAGGGCGATGTCGATATCGCCCTAGTGCCCGCCAACGTGGCGAGCGTTCTCTACAACAAGACCGAGGGTGCAGTGCAGGTCATCGACATCAACACGCTGGGCGTGCTGAACGTGGTGACGGGCGACGCGGGCGTGACCTCGTTTGACGACCTGGCGGGTCGCACCGTCTACATGACGGGCAAGGGCACCACGCCGGAGTACGTCATGAACTACCTGCTGGAGCGCGCGGGCCTGACAGGCCAGGTGGCGCTTGAGTTTAAGAGCGAGCCCACCGAGGTACTGTCGGCCCTGCTTGCCGATCCATCCGCCGTGGGAGTGCTGCCGGAGCCGTTCAAGACCGCTGCCATCGCAAAGAGCGAAGGCAAGCTGTCGGCGCCGGTGAGCCTGACCGATGTGTGGGACGAGCTAGCGGGTGACACGGGCTCGCGCTTGCTGACGGGTGTGACCGTGGTGCGCCGCGCGTTTGCCGAGGAACATCCCGAGGCCGTGGCGGAGTTCTTGAGCTGCCATGCGGCGAGCGTTAAGGCTGTCAATGCGGCGCCGGCAGACTGGGCTCAGGCCGTGGTCGATGCGGGCATCGTGGATAACGCCAAAATCGCCGAAAAGGCGATTCCCGGGTGCATGCTCGTGTGCCAGACGGGGAAGGATATAAAGGTGGCGCTCGGTGGGTACCTGCAGGTGCTGGCCGATGCGGACGCGAGCGCCGTGGGCGGCAAGCTCCCGGCCGATGATTTCTACTACATGGAGTAGCCCGTGCGTGCGTTTGCTCGACAAATGACAGAGCGTATGAAGGCGGTGGCGGCAGCAGGTGCCGTTGCCGCCTTTTGGCTTGCCGTGTGGGTCTTCGCGGCGGCGCTGGTGGCGCAGCCGCTGATTTTGCCGGGGCCGGGCGCTGTCGTGGTGGCG
>CAKUCJ010000227.1 GCA_934643435.1 uncultured Collinsella sp. | reverse complement strand
GCGTCCGAAATCTCGACCATGAAGCGCAGCGTTGCGATGCCCTCGCGGTTGGTCGACGTGGCGGCCGAAAGGATGTTGCCGCCCGCATCGCCGATGGCAATGGTGACATCCTTGAGCAGACCCATGCGATCCAGGCACTCGACCACGATCTCGACCTGGAAGAGGGTGTCGGCGGCGCCGTCCCACTCCACGTCGATCATACGCTCGGGATGCTCCATAAGGCCCTTGACGTTGGGGCAGTTGGCACGATGCACCGAGACGCCGCGACCACGCGTGATGAAGCCGACGATATCGTCACCCGTCACGGGATTGCAGCAATGCGCCAGACGCACCAGCAGACCACTGTTGCTCTCGCCCTTGACGATGATGCCGTTGCTCGCGCTCTTGCCACGCTTTTGCGGCTTGCGGTTGGAGCCGCGGGCAGGTTGCCTCACGACCTCGGCGATAGCCTCGGCCTTGGTGAGCTGCTCCTCGGGCTTGGGGTCCAAGATCTGCTCGACCTTGTTGCCCACGGCTCGCGGGGCGACCTTACCGGCACCCACGGCCGCAAACAGGTCCTCGAGCTGCTTGTAGTTGAGCTGCTCGGCCACGGTATTGAGCGCACGCGTCGAGCGCGGCGTGGAAATGCCGTACCCGCGCTTTCGCAGGTCCTTGGCCAGCATATCGCGACCAGCGGCAGCGTCGTCGTCCTTAGTCGCGGCGGCAAAGTAGCGGCGGATCTTGGACTTGGCCGAAGGCGTCTTGACGATCTTGAGCCAGTCGCGCGACGGCTTGGAGCTCTTGTTGGTCAGAATCTCGACACGGTCGCCCGTCTTAATCTCGTGCGTGAGCGGGGCCACGGCACCGTTGATCTTGGCGCCCACGCAATGGTTGCCGACCTCGGTGTGGACGGCATAGGCGAAGTCAAGCGGCGTTGAGCCGGCACGGAGCGCCATGACCTCGCCCTTGGGCGTAAAAACAAAGATCTCCTGATCGAACAGATCAACCTTCAACGAGTGCAGATATTCCTTGGCGTCGGTGATCTCGTCAGAGGCGGCCCAATCGAGCGAGTGCTTGAGCCAGTTGATCTGGTCGTCCAAGCGCTGGGCGTCGTTGGTCTTGGAGGCAGACGATCCGCCCGACTTTTTATACAGCCAGTGGGCGGCGATGCCGTACTCGGCCTGCTCGTGCATCTCGTAGGTTCGAATCTGAATCTCGAGCGGACGGGCCGTGGGGCCGATAACCGTCGTATGGAGCGACTGGTAGTTATTGACCTTGGGCATGGCGATATAGTCTTTAAAGCGGCCGGGCATGGGGTGCCACAGCGTGTGCACCGCGCCGAGCGTGGAGTAGCAATCGCGTACCGAATGGGTAATGACGCGCAGCGCCACCAGGTCGTAGATCTCGGAGAACTCCTTGCCCTTGCGCTTCATCTTTTGGTAGATGGACCAATAGTGCTTGGAACGACCGTTGATCTGGAAGCCCTCAAGACCAATACGGTTGAGCTCGTCGGTGAGCGTCTTGATGGTCTCGGCCAGATAGCGCTCGCGAACCTCGCGCGACTCTGCCACCATGCGCGCGATGCGCTGGTAGGCGTCGGGCTCCAGATAGAAGAAGGACAGGTCCTCGAGCTCCCACTTAATGGAACTCATACCCAGACGATCGGCTAGGGGCGCATACACGTCCATGGTCTCGCGCGCCTTAAACAGGCGACGATCCTCGCGCAGGGCCGCCAGTGTACGCATGTTATGCAGGCGGTCGGCAAGTTTGACGATGATAACGCGGATGTCCTTGGACATGGCGAGGAACATCTTGCGCAGCGTGAGCGCCTGCTTCTCGTCCATGCTGTCGACTTCGATGTTGGTGAGCTTGGTCACGCCATCGACAAGCTCGGCCACCGTATCGCCAAACAGGCCGGAGACATCGGCGAGTGAGGTTTCGGTATCCTCGACGGTATCGTGCAGCAGCGCGGCGCACACCACGTCGCAGTCCATCTTGAGGTCGGCCAAAATGATGGCCACCTCGACGGGATGGTTGATGTACATCTCGCCCGAGCGGCGCTTTTGGTTGCAGTGCTTCTCGGCGGCAAAGCAGTAGGCCTGCTCCACCTTGGAGAAGTCGTCCTCATTCATATATTTGAGGCACAGGCGCTCCAGCTTGTCGTAGCTGTCCGCCATAATCTCGGGCGGCAGCTCATCGGCATGCTTATAGTGCTCCATCTCCGAGAACGGCTGGAGGGTGGAATCATGGGTGGTACGGGCTGCGGCATCCATCGAGGTCCCCTTCCCCTAGGCCCGCGGTACGATCGGGCGGTTAACTTTGGCTAGCATATCAGAAGCGCACGAATCGAGCGCCCAGCTCCGGAAAGCCGAGAACTCCATGCGCGAGCGCAGACCCTCCAAATAGCGGATTGACCTGCTCAATTGCACGCGGCCGGGGTTTTCGGCCATCGCGATGCGACGCGTGTCGTCAAACCCCGAAACGCGGCAGAAACCAAGCTCTTCGAAGATTCCCAGACCACTTTCCACCGAGCGCTCGTCAACCGGCGTGCGAGCATCGATGGCAAGGCACATCTGCGCGATGTCGATATCGCTCGCACTAAACGAGTCGTCCCCGGTCTTGCCGCGGTTGGAACGCCACATAGTCTGCAGCGCGCGATAGAGCGTGACGAGCTCATCGCGCTCGGGCGCATAGCAGTCGAGCAGGCGCTCGTTAATGCGGGCGTCGCGCGACGAATAGAGCAGATGGATCACGGCGGGCTGCCCATCGCGGCCGGCGCGCCCGCTCATCTGGTTGAACTCGATAGCACCAAACGGCATGTGGTACAGCACGACATGGCGGATATCGGGCAGGTTCACGCCCTCGCCAAAGGCCGATGTCGAAACGATGCAGCTCAGGCTTCCGTCTCGGAATGCTTCCTCCACGCGGCGGCGATCGGAGCGCGCAAGTCCGGCGTTATAGAACGCAATGCGGGTCGCGCAATCGGGCACGCGCTTGCGCAGCGTCTTGGCAAGCGCCACGGACTGGTCGCGCGAGTTGACGTAGATGACGGTCTTCTCCCCCGTCGCCACGATGGACACCAG
>CAKUCJ010000226.1 GCA_934643435.1 uncultured Collinsella sp. | reverse complement strand
CGCACCGCCCTCGACATGATCATCGCCGGTCACCTGGGCGCCCTTATCTGCGTCGGCGACACCGAAAACGTGCTCGCCGCCGGCAACGACGGTTTCCCGCTCAACATTTCGTTCACCTCGAACCGCCTGTTCGAGCTTTCCAAGATGGACGGCGCCATCGTCATCGATGGCGACCTTACCCAGATTCTGCGCGCCAACTTCCACCTCAACCCCGATCCCTCGCTCGCTACGAGCGAGACGGGTATGCGCCACCGCACCGCCGCTCGCATGTCGGTGCTCACCGACGCCATCGTGATCTCGGTCTCGGCCCGTCGTGCCGTCGTCAACGTGTACGTCCATGGCAAGAGCTACGAGATCCAGCCCGTCACTACCATCATGAGCTCGGTCAACCAGCTCGTCGCCACGCTCCAGACCACCCGCCAGTCGCTCGATCGCTCCTTGCTGCGCCTGACGGCCCTCGAGCTCGACGACTACGTTACGCTCGCCGACATCACCGGCATCTTCTCGAGCTTCGAGATTATGCAACAGGCAAAGACCGAGCTTAAGGATTGCATTGTCAAGCTGGGCAACCAGGGCAAGCTCGTGCAGATGCAGCTCGAGCAGCTCGCGGGCTCCAGCATGGATACCGAGTACGACCTGATGATCCGCGACTACGCGAGCGACTCCTCCGAGGCCAATGCCGAGAAGATTCGTGCCGAGCTCGCCCGCATGACGCCTAAGGACCTGTCCGACCCGCAGCACGTGGCGGCGGTTCTGGGTTACGACGATCTGGACGAGGACTCCGTCATGACGCCGTTGGGTCTGCGCACGCTCTCGCGCGTGTCCGTCGTGCGCGACGGCGTGGCCGAGAAGATCGTCGACGAGTACGGCTCGCTGCAGGAGCTCATGGACGACATCAGCGAGGACCCGGAGCGCCTGGGCGACTTTGGTGTTAACAACCCTGCCATTCTTGCGGACTCGCTGTACCGCATGAAGGGCACCAAACAGGGGAACGCATAATGGCGCCCGTATGCGCCGTGGTCGTTGCCGGCGGCAGCGGCCAGCGCTTTGGAAATCCCGGCGGCAAGCAGCTCGTTAACGTGGCGGGCCGTCCGCTCATGAGCTGGTCCATCCGTGCGTTCGATCGTAGCGACAAGGTCGGCCACATCGTGGTGGTGTGTCCTTCCGAGCGCCGTGCCGAGATGCGCCGCCTGGCCATCGACCCGTTTGACTATGACACGCCCATCAGCTTTGCCGATGCCGGCGATACCCGCCAGGATTCCACCCGTGCCGGCGTGCATGCGGTGCCGGCGGGCTTCGAATATGTCGCCATCCACGACGGCGCCCGTCCGCTCATCACCACCGAGGCCATCGACCATGCCATCGACGTGCTCGTGGGCGATCGCTCGCTCGACGGTGTCGTGTGCGGCCAGCCCGCAATCGACACACTCAAGATCGTCGACGGCGATAATATCGTCGAGACGCCGCCGCGCGAGCTCTACTGGGCTGCGCAGACGCCGCAAATCTTTAGCGTCGACGCCATGAAGCGTGCCCACGCCGCAGCTATCGCCGAGGGCTTTATCGGTACCGATGATTCGTCGCTGGTCGAGCGCATGGGCGGGCGCGTCCGCTGCGTCCAGAGCCCGCGCGACAACCTTAAAGTGACGATGCCCGAGGACCTGCGTCCCGTAACCGCGATTCTGCTCGGCCGCATGGCCGAGGGAGAGGACCTTCTCCATGTCCAGTAACCTGCGCATTGGCCACGGCTACGACGTCCACCGTCTGGTGGAGGGGCGTCGATGTATCATCGGCGGGGTCGATATTCCCTACGAGCGCGGCCTGCTGGGCCACTCGGATGCCGATGTGCTCGCGCATGCGCTGGCCGACGCCATCTTGGGCGCCTGCCGAGGGGGAGACATTGGCAAGCTATTCCCCGACACCGATCCCGCCTACGAGGGTGCCGATTCGATGGTGCTGCTTGCCCGCGTGATGGATTATGCGCGCGAGCTGGGCTTTGAGTTTGTCGATGCCGATTGCACCATCGCCTGCCAGCAGCCCAAGATCACCCCGCACCGCGATGCCATGCGCGCGAATCTCGCCCATGCCCTGGGCGTCGACGTCGAAAACGTGGGCGTCGCCGCCACCACGACCGAAAAGCTCGGTTGGGAAGGCCAGGGCGAGGGAATCGGCGCCTGGGCCGTCTGCCTGCTACAGAAAACCGTTAAGGAGTAACGAATGCGTATCTACAACAGCGCTACACATAAAAAGGAAGAGTTCCAGCCTATCGAGTCCGGCAAGGTCCGCATGTACGTGTGCGGCCCCACGGTCTACGACAACATCCACATTGGCAATGCCCGCACGTTCATCAGCTTTGACGTGATTCGTCGCTGGCTCATCGCGAGCGGCTACGAGGTCACGTTCGCCCAGAACCTCACCGATGTCGATGACAAGATCATCAAGCGCGCCAACGAGCAGGGCCGCACGGCCGCCGAGGTCGCGACGGAGTTCTCGGACAAGTTCATCGGCGTCATGCGCGCCGCCAACGTGCTCGATCCCGATGTGCGCCCCCGCGCCACCAAGGAGATCGGCCCCATGATCGCCATGATCAAGACGCTCATCGAGCAGGGCCATGCCTATGCCGCCGATAACGGCGACGTGTATTTTGCCGTGCGCAGCGATCCCAACTACGGTCAGGTCTCGGGCCGCAACATCGACGACCTGATGGTGGGCGCGCGCATCGAGGAAAACGAGGACAAGAACGACCCGCTCGACTTTGCCCTGTGGAAGGCCGCCAAGCCTGGCGAGCCTAGCTGGCCGAGCCCCTGGGGCGAGGGCCGTCCCGGTTGGCACACCGAGTGCGCCGCCATGGTGCACCGCTATCTGGGTACCCCGATCGATATCCACGGCGGCGGTTCCGACCTTGCCTTCCCGCATCACGAAAACGAGTGCGTCCAGGCCACCTGCGCCTGGCACCAGGGCTTCTCCAACACCTGGATGCACACGGGCATGCTGCTGGTCGACGGCGAGAAGATGTCCAAGTCGCTCGGCAACTTCTTTACGCTGGCCGAGGTGCTCGAGCAGCACTCCGC
>CAKUCJ010000225.1 GCA_934643435.1 uncultured Collinsella sp. | reverse complement strand
GTGCACTCCTGCGGCATCATCTTGGCCGTGCCGATATCCATGCCACGATAGATTTGCATCGCATCGCACGACAACACCTCGGACGAAAGACGAGCGGCCAAACGATCTGCGACATCGCTCTTGCCAACCGCCGTCGGTCCGACGATCGCTACAGCAGAAAGACTTGCACCGGGAGAAATCATTAGCGAGGCTCGCCCACAACGGAGCCAGACAGATACCAGGTCTTGGCGACATCCACATCAACGTCGACGATCTTGCCAATAAGTTGATCGATGCTATAGCCCTCAGGAATCGGCGCATGCACCGTCTGGTTCTTGGGGCTCTTACCAAGAAGAACGGCGTCGTTCTTCTTGCTCGTACCCTCAATGAGCGCGGGAACCACAGTGTGAAGCTCACCCTGGTTATACTCGTGTGCCGTGGTCTCGATGACCTTGACCAGGCGGTTAAAGCGCTCAAGGATAACCTCATGCGGCGTAGGGTCATCAATCTCGGCGGCCGGGGTACCGGCACGCTTGGAGTAAATGAAGGTATAGGCCTGGGCATAGCGCACCGTCTCGGCAAGCGAGAGCGTCTGCTCAAAGTCTTCCTCGGTCTCGCCCGGGAAGCCCACGATAATATCGGTCGAGAGCGCGATATCGGGCATACGATTGCGGATGCGATCGACCAGTCCCAGATAATCCTCGCGTGTATAACGACGATTCATCTCTTTGAGGATGCGCGTAGAGCCCGACTGAACGGCCAGGTGAAGCTGCGGCATGACGGCGGGCGTCTCGGCCATAGCGTCGATGGTCTCGGGCAGCAGATCCTTAGGGTGCGAAGAGGTAAAGAAGATGCGCTCAACACCCGTGTCGCCCACGGCGCGCAGCAGATCGGCAAAGCGCGGCTTGCCAAAGAGATCGCGACCGTAGGAGTTAACATTCTGTCCCAGCAGCGTAATCTCGCGCACGCCCTGGCGCACCAGACCCGTTACCTCGTCGACGATCTCCTCGAAAGGACGGCTCTTCTCGCGACCGCGTACGTACGGCACGATGCAGTAGGTGCAGAAGTTGTTGCAGCCCGTCATGATAGGCACCCATGCGTGATACTGCGTCTCGCGATGCCACGGCATGCTCATGGCATCGGTATCCTCGTGCTCGTTCGTGCGGATATGACGCTTGCCATCCAAGAACGCCTCGGCGATAAGATCCGCCACATGGGCAATAGAATGGGTGCCAAAAATGACGTTGACGTTATCGACGTTGGTAAGCAGGCCCTCGCCATCGCGCTGCGCAATGCAGCCGCCCACGGCAACAACGCGCTTGCCCGAGGGCGAAGGAGGCAGACTCTTGCAGGAATTGCACTGACCGTACAGACGGGTGTCGGCAGCCTCGCGCACACAGCACGTCATGAACACGACAATATCGGCATGCTCAGGGTCGAGCGCCATAAGGCAGCCATACGAATCGAGCAAACCGCTCACACGCTCGGAGTCGTGCTGATTCATCTGACAGCCGAACGTGCGGATAAAGTAGGTTTTACCGGCAAGAATATCGCGTACGGAACGCTGATCCATGAGCTTACATCCTAACGATGGTATCGACGGGGCGCAAAGGTGCTACGAGCTTGCGAAGGCTCGCTTACGCAACAGGCTTAACGTCGTCCATGACGACATTATCCATAGCAGCCCGATTAATCTGGTGAACGTAGATAGAAAGACGGATTGCCGTGCGCGACTCCCCGTTGATGAGGATGTCAGAGAACACCGGCGCGCAGGAGACATCAAAACCGGTCGGAATCAAAAAGCCGCGCGCAATGGCAACAGCCTTAATGGCCTGGTTGACGGCACCGGCACCGACGCATTGAATGTTGACGGGGACGCCATCTTTGACCATACCGGCAATGGCGCCGGCAACGGACGCGGGCGATGATTTGCTTGATACCTTCAGGCAATCCATGAAGAAACTCCTGCGTTTAAAAGTACGTTTTAACTGCAACAACTGTATCGTACCGAGCGGACTCGGTAAAGATGCTATTCCTCTTTGGCAAGATCGAACGTAACGGTGATGCGATCACGCGAAACGCGAATCTTGGGGTCGCCGCACAGATTGAGGTAATACCGGGCGGCAAGGTCGTTAAAGTCACGCTCGACAGCGCGTGAGAACTGAGCCATATCATCCTTGGCGATGCGCAGGCCTCGACGGTCCTTAGCAAGATCAACGGGAGCCGGCGCATGCGAAGTGGAATCACGTTCGCGCAGCAAGCGTGCGGTCACGCCGCGAACGGGCTTGATCTGCCCCGCCAAAATGCGATGGGCGGTACGCTCGGACATCTCGAGACCCAGCCCGGAGCAGATCCTGATAAAGTCCTCGGCATCCGAGGCAAGGCCCAAGCGATCAATGACCGGAAGCTCACTCTCGTCATCGATAAAGAGCAGACGCGACGCATCGAGACGACTGGAGGCCTGCGCATACAGGGTCGCGGCAATCTCGGAGGGAGAACCCAGGTACACGTCGCAGCCACGCAGCTCCTCGAGGGCAAACTCGCAAGCAGCGCGAATGATGTTATGGGGTCCGCGAGCACAGACATAGCGTCCGTCTTCGTCTTTCACAGCTTGGGGCCAGCTCGACTGGTCGGCGCGCTCACTCAGGCGATCGGTGGAAACGCTCACCTTAAACGCAGATCCCAAATCGACACCCGATGTAACGACACGAGCCTCATCGGTGTTCTGCTTAATCGAGAACAACGCCATTCCACGACCATGGACACCCCAGCGATCCATTTTCATGCTCTCGAGCTTGGAGGTGACACGGGCATCGAAGATGCGCTCCTGCATGTCCTGCGGCACGCCCGAACCGTTATCCAGGAAGAGGAGGGTGCGAACACCCTCCTCCTTGGCCGTAGCAAGATAGACCTTATCGGCGCCGGCATCGCGAGCATTACGCAGCATCTCGATGACAATGTCCTCGACATGCTGAATGTCATGCTTAGCCTGACGGCGCTCGGCCTCCGAAACACGGAGGCGGACATACCCCTCGCCAAGGTTCTCCTCGACGCGAAGGTTGCCCTCCCCCGACATCGACGCGATAAATGA